>JABGPX010000260.1 GCA_018644745.1 Spirochaetales bacterium | reverse complement strand
CAGCTGAACCGGACGTTGAGCCTGTAGAAAAAGTGGCTCAGGAAGTATTTTCCATGTGACGGGAAATCCATGATAGGATTTAGAAAACGACTGGGAGTTTATCCACATGGCGAGGTACAAAGAGTACTCTTACGATCAGAGAATGTTTATTCCGGTCAGCTTCTCCGAGCAGGTACTTCCTGGCACATTCGAGTACGCGCTCAATTACGTCATTGACAATGAACTAGACCTTTCCGTGTTCGACGACCGGATACAGAATGATGAGAACGGAGCGCCAGCATACGATCCGGCGATTTTGCTGAAAATAGTCCTCTATGCCTATTCTCGCGGCATCATCTCGAGCCGGCGAATAGCACAGTTGTGTCGGGAAAACGTGGTATGCATGGCACTGTCAGCAGATACCAGTCCTCACTTCACGACGATAGCGAATTTCATCTCGGCGATGGACAAGGAAATAGCTGGACTTTTCACCCAGATACTTTCGGTGTGCTATGCGAACAATGTAATCGGGAAGAACATGTTCGCGATTGATGGCTGCAAGATATCGTCGAACTGCTCAAAGGAGTGGAGCGGCACGAAGAAGGAACTGCTTAAGAAAGCCGAAAAGATAGAGAAGTCGATCAGGTATTTACTGGACAAGCACCAGCTTGCGGACAAGAATACGTACAATGCAAGTCAGGAAGAAAAAGAGAAGGCGTCTATTGAAAGGCTTAGAGCCAAATCCCAGAAGATCCGTGAGTGGCTTGAAGAGAATGAGGAGAAAATCGGCGTTCAGGGGAAACCTATAAAGAGCAATGTAATCGACAATGAGAGTGCGAAGATGTCGAGTTCCCATGGGGTAATCCAGGGGTATAGCGGCATTGCGGCGGTTGATGAGAAGAACCAGTTAGTCGTTTGGGCCGAAGCATTTGGCGACAGTACGGAGTCGAGACACTTGCCGGAAGTTTTGAATGGAATAAAGACCAACTTCAGCAATATCGGGGTATCGGAGGATATCTTCGATGAGGCAGTAATAACGGCAGACAGCGGTTTCCACAGTGAAAAGAATATGCAGCTGATCCTCGAGAATGACATCACAGCTTTTGTCGCCGACAATCAGTTCCGCAAAAGGGATGTACGCTTTGATTCTGCCCAGGAACACAAGAAGAAACGAGTTGAGAATTGGAAACCGGTGAAGGGGAAGAAGTATTTTTCGGCTAATGAGTTTGTCTACGACGAAAGATGCGGAAAACTGATCTGCCCCGCTGGCTTTGCGATGAAGGTGAAGTGCAGGAACTTACAGAGTTCCGGTTACACCGGCATCGCCTACATTGGAGAGCGGAAAAACTGCAGATCCTGTTCTCTGCGGACACGATGTATCCGCAAAGCAACCACCAAAGCCAGGCAGGTAGCAAAGCTCGATGGAATATCAGGAGATCAGAAGATCTCCTTCACCGAGCGGATGAAACGAATATTCGACAAGCCGGAATCCCGAAGTATCTACAGCAAAAGGATGGGAACCGTAGAGCCGGTGTTCGGAAATATTCGTTCTACCATAGGCTTGGACCGATTCACGCTCAGGAGCAAGAGGAAGGTGAACACGCAGTGGCTTTTATTCTGCATGGTACACAATATCGGGAAGATCCAGAAATATTCGAAAGCATAGAAATGCAGGGGCGGCAGAAACAGGCACAAAGCCGTGCCATCGGGCACCAGAAGCCAATCCAACCGCCATTTGCTTTGGTATCATGCTAACTTCGGATCATGCAGGAGAAACGAGGCGAAATCGAGGTTTTTCTACAGCCTCGTTAT
>JABGPX010000516.1 GCA_018644745.1 Spirochaetales bacterium | reverse complement strand
AGAATATTTGCTTTCTATCAAGTACTTCAAGCGTTTATTTACGCGCAGACACTAACCGAGAAGGTACTTTCTTCGCCAGGAGCGACGGCGGTTGTCGGCTGCGTTTCAATCTTAAATTCCGCGGCACCGGATAATGTTACCCCGCTAGGGAGCTCGAGCGCGCGCACACCGTTATTTCGTATCGTGAAAACCGCGGTTTTGGATGCACTCACAGTCGTTTCTCCGAAATCGTGAGCGGCGCCCATGATGATCTCGGTTTCTCCGAACCACACCCGGAGCTCAGGACTCCCGAACGAGGCGGAACCCGGGCAGCTGCTCAATACGACAACTATCAATAAAATTACTGCTTTGCCCAGTTTATTCATTGTCCTTCTCCATCGTCTTCGATCCACCTAGATCTTGAACGTATACCGGAAATTTCCCCTGCTCTTACCGCGGCTTCTCCCCGCATTGCGAGATAGGCGTATTCTTCGGCGAGTTTTGGATCAAGGGCCTTCAACTTGCTGTATGATTCCTGAACCATGCCGTAATTCTCGAGTTCATGATTAACCCGGGCGATGGAAAGAAGTACCTGGGGGTCTTCCGGAGCTGCGGCGAATGCCCGATTAAAAAAACTGCGGGCGACCGAGTATTCTTTTCTGATGAGATGTATCATTCCGGTGTTGAGCAAGGCGGGCAAATACACTTCCTCGGCAAGAATTGCCTCGAACTCCTCTAACGCCTTTTCGTATAGCCCATAGCGTGCGTAAACCACACCGAGTTGGTTTACCCATTTCTGGTTGGAATTTGATTCTCGGATTCGCTCCCGCAGCGCAACGACAGATGAGTAGATTTGCGCCTCTACGTATTTCTCTACCTCACTCCGATGAGCCTTTAGTATTTGGTCGCGCCCCGGCACGTCGAGAACAGCGGGTTTCTCTGGGAGCGCCACGGGCTGATACTCTTCCCATGCCTTGCTCACCGGATAGAACCTCGCCTGCTCCTTCACGCTGTGTTCCCGCCACTGCTTTGCGCCATGAGCCCATACTTCGAAGAAACTCTCATCAAGAGCGGTCATTTCTACCGGTATCCATGCAAAATCGTCATGGAAAATAATCTCCCGGGTATCGAGAAATTGGCGTCCGCCCTCAAGGGATGACAACCCTGTATTGAACGCCGGCAATATATGCCCGGGAACGGTGATAAAGGCCGTTTCGACACCCACAGACTCGAGAAGTGCGCAAAATAGAATAGACAGGTCATCACAGTCACCCGCGCGGTACCCCAAGGTCTCACGGGGAAATTGAATTGAGTCTATCTGGTCCTCTTTGTCCGACATCTCTTTATATGGGCTATTAGGATCGACCACATAGAACATGCCGTAGAGCCTGAGTGCTTCGTACAAGCCGATAGCGGCAGAGAGGTTCTCCGGTATCTTATATTCCTGATTCTGGACCGCCCCCAACACCGATTTGGCGAAAGTCTGAATCCATGGATCACGGGCGGTTATAAAAGCCGCGGCCCTACGATCATCATCCCAGGTTACCGCATTCCTAAACTCGACACGCAGGCCGTCCACAAGAGTCTCTTCGCGCCTTTCACCATCGATGGTGAAATTCACAGCAATCTCCGCTGCGACGGTTGTACCTTCGGTTTCCTCAAGAACATCATCCGTAAACAATGCCTTGATGGAGACCTTCGTCTCAACACCCGGACGAAGCAGATCGATTGCCGCGGTTTTCATGGGTACAATCATGAACTCCGATACATAGATAGCCACATCTATATCCGTTATGTCTTGGGCAGATGAGTTGACGAGAGTGAGACTCCCGATCGGGTGGGTGAGATAAAAAGAGTAGAACACCGGAAGTAAGGGCTCCAAAACAAGGTCTTTTACTTCCAAGGCCGCTGTCTTAATATCCGCGGGCGGCTCGGTTATTCTCTCTGATCGAAGGTCGGATAGTTTGAAGGGTGAACGAGCTTCGATCGGCTTCCCTTCGCCCAGATCATATGAACCACCAAAAGAAACCAGCATGTTTCCATACAGGTTCGGCAGAAACGAGTATCCGCCGCGGATATGCAAAGCATAATTATTTGTCAGGCGAAAACCCACTCCCCCGGAAATGGAGATGATAGGACTCCCGGACCACCGCCACGAATCTGCGATAGGATACAGTGAAACGGCGTACCCGCCTGATAACTCGCCGAACACACGCATCCGGCTCTCGCGGCTGTTAACAACCCGAAGTCCGGCGCCCGCCGATATTGTCGAGGCTAACGCGTCATCGCCGTATCCATTCGCCGAATAGTTAATGAATGCATCGTACCCTATCATTTCGGAGTTCGCTGCAGCAAGTTCCCCCGCCAATGAAAGAGATACACCCGGAGTCAGAAAGTCCGTTTGAGATCCTACAGGCAGAGAAACGCCGGAATCGATTCTTATCGAATAGAGCTGGTCTTCGCCGCGAGCGGCTCCGGTAACTGAGAAACCTGTTACAACTATGAGGAGGGCGATTTTTTGCTTCATATACGAAAACATTTTTTTATACATTAATTATACTGACTCTTGTCTATAAATCAACGGGCCTCTCTATTCCATCAGTCCCTTGCTTGTTAAGTTGCGATGCATTTCTTATTATATAAGTCAGCATTATGGTAAAAGTTTGGCACGGTATGACCGGTGATGAACTGCCGGCACCAGAAGACCTCTCTCAAGAAGAAATCTCTGCAATTATAGATCCCGCGGCAACGGGAGTTCCCGAACTCTCCCCTATCAACACACTATATAGAGAGAAACAAGCTTGGGAAGCCAAAATTGAAACCCTCGAGGGCGAAGACAAGTACATCGCAATGGGAGAAATGGCGCGGTGTCTCGGGCATCTTGATCCTCTAAAAGCCTATTCGCTTGCCAAGCAAGTATTAGCGAAGGCGGCTGAAAATAATTGGATGCGTGCCCGGGCCGAGGCTTATCGCGCATCCGGGCTCACGCTCTGGTTCCTCCTTGGTGTGAGCCTCGCCGAACGCCAAACTAATTTATCCAACGCCATTGAGCTTTTCAGTTTTCTTGAATTGAAGGTTAGAAAGGCCGAGGTTATGCTGCATCACGCATTATTTGAGTCTCTGGTCGAAGGAGGATTTAAGAGAGTAACCGCAAAGGTCTGGGAAGCAAGGCAGCTGCTGCTGGAACCCTCAGATGATGAATCATTGCGCCACGCGGCTCTTGGAATCGCTTCACATATATGTGCGATTATTGCCTGGCAAAGCGAACGGGATTTTGAATTGGCCCGTGGCTACTGGGCGATAGCAGTATTGCATTTCCGTAAGAGCAGCTCTCCTTTTCTTGTCGGTCTTGTTCATAGGGCGATGGGACTTGTGCTCATTGACCAGATGAAATTTTCAACGGCCAAACCTCATCAGATTCGAGCGTCTCAAATTTATCATCATAATGAAATGTGGAATTTGTATGTTATTGATTGCGGGAGAATTGCCACTACTCAGATTAAGATGGGAGATTTAGACGGAGCGCGCAGGTCACTCGTTCAGCTGAAACAGGTTATGATTGATAAATCAATCACCCGGAACAAATATAGTCTGGAATATGTCGAAGGTTATATAAAGCTTCCTGAAAAGTCGGAACGGACGATACAGGTCTCTTGGTGTTCCGGAGTTTCACACGAGAATTGGTCTGCACCACGGCTCGATTGTTGGCGGATTGATCGGTACTAATCGCCTTCGTTATGCCATATTCGGCGATGCAGTAAATACGGCGCAACGTCTTGAGTCCGGTGGCGAACCCGGGGAAATAACCGTCTCTGAAGCTGCGGTTAAAATATTGGAAAATTGTCATGAGTTTGCCCTGAGCGAACGAGCCGCTGTCCCCGCGAAAGGCAAAGGTATGTTACCCGCCTGGGTCCTTGAAGCTGCGGATTGATAATTCCGGCTAGTATTTTATGCTATTCCGGCTGCGAAACAATGGGGGTTCTCAATGTCACTGCTGTACCGGCCGCCCGGCTGCTGCTGATACTCACGCCGAATTTATCACCGAACAGAAGCTTGGTTCGCTGGTTTACATTTCGCATTCCCACATGATCTCCAGATATCTCAAACTCCGCGGAAAGAGTTCTGTTGAGCATCTTTATGGTTTGCGGAGGAATCCCTTTTCCAGTGTTTGTTACTTTCAGCACCATTTCCCTTTCCGCTTCGGTGATATCGATCGAGATTTTCCCTTTCCCTCGCGTTGGCTTTATTCCATGGTAGAAGGCATTCTCCAGCAACGGCTGGAGGCACAGCTTCAGAACGCCTATATGGATCAGCCTGTCATCGATATTCCAGGTTACTTCAAAACGGTCCTGATATCGTATAGCCAGAATTTCGAGATAGAGATTTGCATATTCAACTTCCTCGGAGAGCGGCACAATATTGTGCTCCGTATCAAGGGCAATTCGCAGCAGCCGTGAAAGAAGAGATATCATTGATACCACTTGATTGTCGCCAGGTGACAGCCTTCGGGCGGACATGCTGATGACCTCGAGGGTGTTGTTGAGGAAGTGAGGGTTTATCTGTGTTTGGAGCGCCGCGAGGCGGGCGCTATCGAGCCGGCTCAGCTGTTTGTTCAGCTCGGCGCTGAGCTCCTGATTTGTATGGGCAAAGCGGGCGATAGCAGTGGCGATAAATTTGGTTTCATTGCTTAGCCGACCGCCCCCTGATTTCTGGAGAAGCTGGGTTTGCTCCGGATGCTGCAGCGCGCCGAGTATTCTCTTGATAGGCCGGTATGAGTTTGCCGATATGAGAAACGCCGCGACGACTGTTGAGACCAGACTGACAAAAATGGCGAGTGCCATGAAGCCCTGTAAACGTGAAGATTGAAGAGTATAATTGCTTAGGGCATGGTAAGAGAGGAAGTACCACGGATAGCGGCCGGACAGGCTGACACTTACTATTCGGGGTACGCTGCCCATACTCTTTTCCAAGGTTGAATAATCCTGGGATACGGAGATAAAGGCTAATTGTTCTCCGCTCGCTGTTTTTCCGAGTTCTTCGGTGGAGGCAGAGAAAAGGATGGTTCCGTCGGAGTCGATAGCATAGAGCTCTTCCGGCGAGCTCAAATCCCTGTCGAGAAGTACCGGCTTTAGCTGATCCACATCAAAATTGATGACAATTGCACCCAATTTTTTATCGGGTCCTAAAAGATAAAGCGGCTTAATAAGTGAAATTACATTCGGGTAGTTATCGTTGATATTCCGGAAGACCTTGTAGATCCGGTTTTCATCAATATCAAGATATGTGTCGTACCAGCCTGAATCCAGGAAGCTCTTCCGGTCATTTTCCCCCACGTGGGTTATAACACGATCGCTGACTTCCGAGAAAAGATATACCGTGTGTATGAAATCGTTCGAATACACAATAGTTTTCAAGTTCGCCGAAATTGACTGTACAGCATTGCGGGTCCAAATCGCGTCGTATTGATCCGTTAGAACATAAACTTCAGTATCAGATTGAAGTGCGACGCTGGCGGCCAGATATTCGCCCTGCTTGAAGATCGAGTCAAAGACATCCCGGGTCTTTTGCAGGGTGTTCAGCGATAGCGCTGATGCCTCGTCGATCGCCAGCTTCCGCATCGAAGAGTAGAGAAGCACATTGAGGCCGATGAGTGGTAGAACGATGAGGAGTGCGCTTACAATAAAGTTCTTGATATAGAGACCGTGGAACTTATATTTTTTTGCTACTTCCACTATTCGCTTTGGTGCTTCACTCATCGCTGGGTTCTCCGGCAATTACTTGCATTCGGTATTCCCGAGGACCGTAGCCGGTCTGTTTTCGGAACACCCTTGAAAAATACCTCGGGTTTGGATAACCGACGATCGCACCAATTCGGCCGATCGGGTGTTTATTCTTCCGAAGCAGTTCAATTGCTTTCTGTATTCTAACGGCGGTGAGGTGTTCCGTGAAAGTTCTACCCGTATGCTCTCTGATATATTTGCTGAAGTAGACCGGGCTCAAATATGCCATTTCCGCGGCGCTTGATAGCGAAACATTCGGTCCGTAGTTCTCGTTCAGATACTTCAGCACGCGCTCGATAATCGGATCTCGATATGCGTTATCCGGTTTTGCCGGCGGTCCGCCAAGAGCGCCGTCTTCCAGGAGTGCAGCCGATCTGGATTGGGCCAAACTGAGCAATCCGGAAAACGATGCAAGAACTTCAAAATCGAGATCCACCTGAAAAACCGTCCTCACCATCAGGCAAACCTCTCGCACTCTCTGAGTCAGCGCAGGTTCGAATTTCTCCACGGACAGATGCGATGTGCTCACGGCGAGCACGATAAGCCTATTATCGAAATATTGGATTTCGTACCATAAAGAGCTGTCGATCTCCGCGGTTATTGCTCTGAGAACACCAAGATGCGCCGACTCGCTGAGAGTTTCCGCATCGATGCGTATTGTCATCCTTATGAGACTGCAGGGGTTTAATTCCGGGCTCAGCTGTAATTCGAGCTGCTTGAACCGCTCATTGATCTGCTCCGGATCGAGAATTCTACCTGCCGCAAGGTCGGCAAAGAATTGGCGCCTGGCCAGGGGCAGAAGCTCCTTCCATTGCGTCCCGTCGTGCCGCGCGGCTTCTGTGCCGCCCCGCTCCTCATCGATCATCTTTTTTATATCGGTAAACGCGGATTCCAGCTCTCTGAAGTCCACGGGCTTTATCAGATAGCGCAATACTTTGTATTTTACGGCTTGCTGCGCATAGCTGAAGTCACGGTATCCGCTGAGTACAACAACCTTAGTGTCCGGCAGATTGTCCGCTATATATTGGGAAACCGCGATTCCCGAAATGTCATCCATCTTGATATCAGTAAGAACAGCGTCCACCGGCTGTTTCGCGAGATAGTCGAGGGCGTCCTTGCCGTCGTCGAAACAACCTTCGACATGGAAACCCAGCTGGTGCCAGTCCACCATATCTCTGAGTCCTTCCCGAATGATTCTCTCGTCGTCGATTATGATAAGGGTAAGGAGACTGTCCATCGTTAGAGAGAATATCATCGGCCGGAAAACCTGTCCATTAAGAAATGGTACACTTTGTTAAGAAAAGTGACATCCAGTCAAAATCTCGTTAAGTCGTGTCCCTATATATCGGTTATTTACCATTTACAGCAGTCGCTGGGCTCAACTACACTCGAGTCAGTAAAAGTTATGTCAACAACAAAAATAGATACAGTAGTTTCTGGTACTCATATTCCCCAAAAAAAATGGTGGCAGAACAAATACAAAGTGCGCAGCAACATGGAGTACCTGCTGCTCGCCCTGCCGGCGATCGCATTTTTTATCATGTTTCGTTATCTTCCGATGGCCGGTGCCGTGCTTGCGTTCAAAGATTTCCGCTACAACCTCGGAATATTCCGGAGCCCATGGATAGGGTTCAAGAACTTCGAATTCTTCGTTACTTCCCAGGATTTTGCAAAACTCATGCGGAACACCATTGGCTACGGCCTGGTTTTTATGGTAACGGGTCTCATCACCGCCGTAGGCCTTTCGCTTCTGATGTTCGAGGTAAGGATAAGGTCGGCAGTTAAATTCTTTCAGACTGTAATGATTTTTCCCCGTTTTCTCTCCTGGGTGATTGTAGGCTTTGTCACCTATCTCGTATTCAGCCATTCCTATGGAATTGCGAATCGAATACTTGCCGCCCTTGGTGCTGAGACAATCGATTGGTACACCCAGCCAAAAGCCTGGCCGTTCATCTTGACGGGCGTAAATATCTGGAAGGGTGTCGGTACCGGTGCCATCATGTATTATGCGGCTCTCATGGGCGTAAACAAGGAACTCTATGAAGCCGCGGAAATCGATGGCGCAGGAAGATGGAAGCAAACCTTGCACATATCGCTGCCCGCGCTTATTCCTCTGATGGTTGTGCTTACGATACTTGCGATACAGCAGATAGTTCGAGGGGATTTTGGTCTTTTTTTTCAGATACCAAGGGACATCGGTGCTCTGTATAACACAACCGATATTATGGATACATATGTTTTCAGAGGGCTCAGGGAAGGCGATATGGCAATTACCGCCGCAGTCGGTTTGTTTCAATCTGTCGCGGCATTTATTCTCATCGTCGGAACTAACCTGACAGTAAGAAAAATTTCTCCAGAGCACGCTCTCTTTTAGGTGAATGAATAAAATATGATTAAAAGACCAAAATATAAAATCCTGATATATATCACACTCATCACTCTTTCCCTTATTTTCATTCTACCTCTTCTCATGATAATTGCGGTCTCATTTACAAGTGAAGCGGATATATATACATATGGATACCGGCTTATTCCCGCCAAAATAGATACCACGGCTTACGGTTATGTTTTCGGAGATATGTCCAAGATCTTGCGGGCATATGGCGTAACCGCATTCCAAGCATTCCTGGGAACATTCCTCGGTGTTATTACCATGGGTCTGGCGGGATATGTTGTTTCAAGGCAGAACTGCTCGTTCCGACGGCCGCTAATGTTTTTCATTCTTTTTACTATGCTTTTCAATGGCGGTCTAGTTCCTTCCTATATTATCAACACCCAGTGGTTCGGCCTGGGAAACAAGGTCTGGGTCTACATTTTCCCGGTACTCGCCAACGGGTTTTATATAATCATTTTCAGGACTTTTTTTTCCCGGCTGCCACAGGAAATCTTCGAATCGGCTCATCTCGACGGTGCCGGCGAACTCACTATTTTTACAAGGCTGGTGGTTCCCATGTCCACCCCGGTCTTCGCCGTTGTAAGCTTTTTGTTTCTTCTAGGACGATGGGACGAGTGGTTCAATTGCATGATCTATATCAGAGATGAAAGCCTCTATACTTTGCAGTTCCTGCTGCAACGGATTATCATGGAGGCCGACTTTATCCGCAACATGGCAATGGATGCCCAGGGTCTTCATTGGAATGAAATTACGATAGCGAGTTTGCCGACTGAGAGTATGCGGTATGCCATGGTAATTATCGCAGCCGGGCCTATGCTCCTGGTGTTTCCGTTCTTTCAGAAGTACCTCAACGAAGGCCTCACGGTAGGCTCGGTTAAAGGTTGATTAAAATCAGGCGTTGCCTGAAGAAAAAATATATAAGGAGTGTTATATGAAAGCACTAAAAAGAAGCGTTCTGCTTGTGCTGTTAATGGCAGCAGTTCTGCCATTTGTTTTCGCCGGAGGCGGTGGTGAGAGCGGTTCCAGCGCGCAAACCGCAGAGATTATATTCCGCGCGGGAGGACCTGGTAAGCAAAAGGATTCCGAAGAAGTATGGGCAGCCTTTAATGAAGAGCTGCAGGAATACCTGCCGGGAACCACAGTCAATTTTGAGATTATTCCCTACGGCGAGTATGCAGACCGATGGAAACTCGCTCTGTCCGCCGGCGATCAGCTTGATATTGCCGGGCGATACTGGGTGCAGAATCTTGATGTCGAAGCGGCAAAAGGCGGTCTGACCCCTCTTGATGATCTTCTCAATGAGTATGGCCAGGACATCAAAAAGAATTTGCCTGCATGGGCTATCGCGAAAGGCATCACCGCTGGTAAAATCTACGAAATCCCGAATTACCAGATCATGGTAGCAATGCGCCACGCGATCCGGTTTCCTGAAGAACTTTTCACGAAATATAACATGAGACCGATAACTGATAAGCTCGAAACCGAAGAATTCATGACCCAGGCATCTTGGGACAGTCTTGCTCCCTATTTCGCCATGGCGAAAGCCGACGGAAACCTGAGGAAGGGCATCGGAACTCCTCTAGCCTGGCTGTGGCAGAAAGGTTATGACAATGTTGGTCAGGGCGGAGCGATTGAGTTTAACGGCTCAACCATAAAAGTTCTCAACAAGTATGATACCGAAGCATTCCGGGCTGTCTCTAAGACTATGGCCGACGCTTATGAAGCCGGTTATATCCGAAGAGATGTTCTTGCTATGGACAATCCGAGAGTTGATGACGGCAAACCCGACGGTACCATTGCTTGGGTACATTCAACCTGGCAGGGCGAAGAGAAAGATTCTGCGGCCGACAGCACCCGGTATGGGTACCCGATCAGGGTTGTCTCGGTTGTGAATGATTGGCGTGTCAGTTATGCTCACACACCGACAAACCTGACAATTCCCAGCACAGCGAAATATCCCGAAAAAGCGATGCAGGTGATGAATCTGCTCCAGAGTGAAGGCGGATCAGATCTCTACAATATGCTTACCTGGGGTCTCGAAGGAAAGCACTACACGGTAGTGAGCGACGGACCCGGCATGAAGAGAATCGAAACCATCGGTTACGCGGGACAGGGAAATGCAGATAGCCCGTATGGATTACATAAGTGGGCCATCGGAAACACCCAGTTTTCATGGCTGACCCAGTCCGATCCTGACGACTACATTGATCTCTGGCTGAATGCCAACAGCAAAGCGAATGCTTCCCCTTTGATGGGTTGGGTGCCGGATCCGAATCCGACCAAAACCGAAGAGGCTCAGCTGGCAGCGGTAATCAAAGAGTTTGAGAATACATTGCTTTACGGCGCTCTTGGAAAAAACTGGGAAGCTACTTATGAAGAATTTCTTGCTAAATTAGATGCGGCAGGAATTGACAAGGTTATTGCAGAATACCAGAAACAGATCGACGCCTGGCAAAAGGGTATGTAAACGGCATTAGTTTTGCCAGTATTTAGCGCAGCCTCAATCGGGGCTGCGCGTTTTTTTTAGGAAAGGAGAATTACGGTGGATTACACAACATTAGGACAAACGGGTCTGAGGGTATCACGCATCGCATTGGGAACTATGAACTTCGGTGACTCGGTTGAC
>JABGPX010000444.1 GCA_018644745.1 Spirochaetales bacterium | reverse complement strand
GATCGATTTCATGACCAACTGCCGATATAATCGGTAATTCTGATTCGGCGACCGCTCTTACTACGACCTCTTCGGAAAATGGGAGAAGGTCTTCTAGAGATCCTCCCCCTCTGCCTACTACTATCACATCACCGAGCCGATGCTGGTTGGCGGTTTTGATCTGCTTTGCGATGGCTTCCGCGGCACCATCGCCCTGAACGAGCGCAGGAAGCACGACAATATCGATACCCGCGTTTCTTCGCCGGGTTACCCGCATGATATCCTGCAATGCAGCCCCGGTCGGGGAGGTCACTACAGCTATCTTTGACGGAAAGAGGGGCAGAGGTTTTTTATAAACATCATCGAACAGACCTTCCGCTGCCAGGCGCTTCTTTCTTTCTTCGAGCATCACTAAAATTTCGCCGACTCCCGCCTTGGTAAGTGAGTCGCAAATTATCTGGTAATTCCCTCGTTTCGCATAAACAGAAATATTCCCGCCTGCTACCACAAGTTGGCCGTCCTCAGGCTGAAAAGAGAGCCTGGAAGCCCGACCGCGGAACATCACCGCCGATATCATCGCATCGGCGTCTTTCAGAGTAAAATAGAGGTGTTCGCTGGCGGCCGGCCGGAAATTAGATATTTCGCCTTCAATTCGCACACCCGAGTATTCGCTTTCCAGCGAACGTTTAATCAGTGTTGTGATTTCTGATACGGAATACTGACTGCCGACCTTCATGCCAATTCCTTTTCATATATGCGGTAGGATTTTATATAATTCATCCCGAGTTTCTCAAGAGCATTTCGAATTTTGAGATTGTCTTCAAGTATATAATTTGCTTCGAGGCGTATGTTCCGGGGTTTTAGAGCATCGAACAGGCTGGTATACAGCAAAACATCAAGCCCGAGGTTGTGATAGTCCGGATGTATCGCCAGTCCGAAAAGTCGGTAATCGGTGAGTTTTTTCACACCCGTCAGCAGGGATAAAAAGCCAAGGGGGAATAGCCGCCCGTTAATTTTTCTTAGAATCACATTCAGATCGGGAAATCCTAGACAGTAACCGACCGGATATCCGGCGTCCTCTACCAGCCATATGGCGTCAGGATCCATTACGGATTTGAGCCGCTTGATCATGTCCAGCATGATATCTCACTCGACAGGAACATATCCCCAATTGTCAGCGTAGGCAATATTGCTCAAGCGCCAGATATGCTCCGCATCTTCCAGAAGATTACGCGGGTTTAGGCGGCGTGCGGAGATATCAGGCCGTTTCTTCCTGAGAATATCCAGGAACCGGCGCGTACGCTCTGGAATCTCATAACCGCCGCCGGCGTTTGCTTCGTAGGCACGGAGATCCATAACTTTCCGATAATCCATGTCTTCGAATGTGCCCAGATACCCCGCGGGAGTATGAGGCGTCATGAAAACTGGAGACCTGCCGTCTCCTTCGAGGAGAAAGCCCCAACTCTCCGCAATAGGGTGAATTGGACCTCTGATTGAGACCATTCCCCGTTCCCTCAGCCAATTTTCTGAAAACCGGATGATCATTTCAGCCGCGGAAGGATCATCGGCGCACTCATACGCACCGAACAATCCTGTTTTTGAGCGAAAGAAGCGGTTAAAAGCATGATCGATGTAGACAAGGTTGCGGCCGACGCACCTATCCCCATCCATTGCGACTATCAAAGTGTACTCAGAGTCCTTAAGAATTGGATTGGCACCCCCGCTGTACGCTTTTTTCTCATCGGACCAGATAGGAGGCACCCAAAGCGGGTCGTCGGAGTACAGGTCTTTTGGAAGCCGAATAAATGACTTGAGCTCCTTTTTTGACCTTACTTCTCGTATTTCCACACTGCCAGCATACCCGAAACCTCCGTGGATAACGAGAGCAGCTGTCAAATTTACCGGCTTATTCAATATCCGCTCAAAGCCCGTGGCTGTCTGTCGATAATGAAAGCAGAGGTGCGCCTTTAGGTTATATGAAAAACATAGCTATCATCAACGCCGTGGATATTTCGGCATATGGATTGGAAAAACTCAATGAGGTCGTTTCCTCATTTGACAAGGTGCTCGAGTACGCCGCCGGGCTTGCTGATGTCGGAAAGATCCTCATTCTCTGCGGCACGGATTTCCCGAAGGACGCAGCTCGCGGTTATAACACGAAACCCGGGGATAACTGGAATGTCGCGGCTCTACTCGATTGTCTGGCGGCGGAATCTTCAGGATACGACCATATGTTTTATTTTTTCGGCGATACTCCTTTTCTTGATCCCGAAAAAACCGGGGAAATGTACGAAAAGCATATTAAGTACCTGGTTCAGTATTCTTTTGCCGATGGTTATCCCGCGGGACTAACTCCGGAGATTCTGCGTTCCGATTGCCTGCCGTCGATTGCCCAGCTCGCAAAAGACATGGCCAAACCGATAAAAAGAGATTCTGTTTTTGAAGCCATAAAAATGGATATTAATGCTTTTGATATTGAGACTGATATCGCGGCGAGGGATCAGCGAATGCTTCGTGTTGCACTTGCCGCGGATACACGTAGGAATTTTATGCTTCTGAAGAAGATTGCGGCGTCAGGCGAGCAGACTCTTCAGAAAGCGTGCGATTTCCTTGAAGCCGAGCCCGAAACGCTTCGAACCCTGCCTGCCTATTTTCTCATTCAGACCAACGGCGGGTGCCCCCAGGCCTGCTCTTATTGCCCCTGGCCGGACGCGGGGGGAAATGTTCTGTCCAGAAGCGATGAAATGAGTGCAGGAAAGTTCCTGGAAATAGCGGCGAAAGCTCACGATTTTGCAGGAGATGCGACAATCGGTCTTTCACTCTGGGGCGAGCCGGCTTTTCATTCGGAAATCAGCCCGATGGTTCGTGGCATTTCAGCTTTTGACGGGTTGTCCTGCCTTGTCGAAACGTCCGGTATCGGATGGCGCCCCGGCGTAATCGAAGAGATAATTCGGGAGACCGATCACCGGTTGGAATGGATTGTATCTCTCGATGCCCTTGAACCGGAGCTGTACACACAGATTCGCGGTGAGGGATATGAAGAAGCAAATCGTACTGCTCTTCAGTTGATCGAACTGGCTCCCGAACAGGTGCATATACAAGCGGTAAGGATGAAAGATACCGAGGAGAAGCTGCAGGGATTCTACCGGCATTGGAAGCAGTACACCAACAACATCATCATACAGAAGTACAACTATTTCGGCGGTATCCTCCCGGATCGCAAAGTTACGGATCTCTCGCCGCTCAAAAGGCATTCATGCTGGCATTTGAAGCGAGATATCAATGTCCTATTGGATGGCTCGGTTCCGGTCTGCAAGGAAGATATCTACGGCAAAAATCTAATCGGCAATGTCTTTGAAGACAGTTTCGGAGATATATGGGCCCGTGGAAATGATTGGCACTCGAGGCATCTGTCAGAGGATTATCCCGAAATCTGCAAAGGTTGTGATGAATACTATACCTACAACTTCTAAACGTATGCGAATACCGTACACGGTAGTGGGGGGAAAGCCGACCGGAAAAGCTCCCCGGCTTCCGGCGTCTCTTTCCCTAATAATCCTCAATCGAGGAGGGCGGCCGTATAAAAGCGCAGCCCTCTCAGAAATTGAAGGTCTTGGGTTCCGCGAAGTGCTTTCGGTGGAAGGACCGTCCGCAGCGTACGATATTGAAAATCTTTCAAAACGATTTCCATTCATCAAATTTCTCATTCTTCATGAGGACGTAACCGTCGGTGAGAAGATCAACATGGCGATCGCCGAATCCAACGGGCTGTTCAACCTGGTTATTTGGAATGATATTCGGTGCCCGATTGCGACGCTGTCAACAAGACTTCTGAAAAGAATCGCAGAGAAAGAAGCTCTTTGCACGGTTCCTGTGCTGCAGAATATGCGCGGCGACACCCTTCCTTCCCTTCAGGCACCGGCCTTCTACAATCGGCAGCTGAGAGTGCTTCCGTTTCCTCCCTTGAAAGACGGTGCTCCGAGTATTTACCCTTTTGACTACTGCGGAATCTATAATAAGGAACGGTTCACTTTAGCCGGGGGATTTGATTATCTACTCACTAATCCATACTGGCAGAAGCTTGATTTTGGATTCCGTGGGTTTATGTGGGGAGAGGAGATAATCTGCGATACCACCTATCGAATGAGCTATCTTGCCGAAACACCGACTGAAGATACAACCCGCGATCAGAGCTATAAGATATTTTTTCTCAAAAACTTGGCGATTCGTTACAGCCGAGATTCCGGCACTCTGCCTAAGAGCCGTTTTCTTCCGTACGTGTTGAGATCCGGCGGGGACTTACTATCGGCGGCCCGAGAATATCGCGAAGTTCGGAAATGGGTAGATATCAACAAGTATCGCTATAAACAAGATTCAAGAAGCACAACAGAACTATGGGAGGTCTCCGATTGATAACAACAGGAATTTTTCTTCAGGTTCGGCTCAACAGCACCCGGCTGCACCAAAAAGCGTTGCTCGAGATTTGCGGCAAAACGGTTATTGAACATGCGATGGATTCCCTTTCGCGGACGAAAGCGGATGTGTTTGCCCTCTTAACCGATGCAGAAAGCGAAGCGGCTCTGAAACCTCTTGCGAGGAGATACGGTTTTGAAGTCTTTCGAGGTTCGGCGGATGATGTTCTGCTCAGATATGCTGATGCGGTTCGCCACTATGGCGTCGATCGCTACATTCGGGCGACAGGAGATAACCCGCTCGTTTCCTGGGAACTCACGGACAGTTTGATCCAACTGCATGAGGAGTGCGGCGCAGATTTCAGTGGCTACCTTGGACCTCCTCTTGGGACATGTGTGGAGCTGGCCGAGTCTGATGCGATCCTTATCGCCGATGCCGAAGCAGAAGATCCATATGAACGGGAGCATGTGAGCCCGTTTCTCTATTTCAGACCCGATAGATTCAGAATCTATCGACCGTGGGCTCCTGAAGCGGTCTGCCGCCCTTCCTCAAAGGTAACCCTCGATACTCCCGATGATCTAAAGCACATGATGCGGATCTATGACGCGCTCTACGAAGGCGGCCCGATTGCGCCGGATAAACTCGTTGAATGGTTGAGGTCGGATGAATCAGAACAGGAAGAAAATGGCTATTACACCGCCAGCAAAACCGGATAACCCGATCGTATATTTTGTGCCTCGCGTCGAAACGCCGCTTCTCTCGCAGGGCGAAAGTACTCTTTCGCTGAACGGGAGTACTCTCATTCAGCGAGAGAGTACTCCCGGGTCGCAAGAGAATACTTTCGCTTATGTTGACACTCTTCGCACCTATGGAGCTTCCTTCGAGATTGGTGAACAGCCGGATGGACGAGGATACTGCGACTATCTCTTTGATACTTATCGAAATGAGGTCGTGAAAAGCCAGGATGGATAGAGAACCCTCAATAACTCGACAGCTCGCGTTAATTATCATTTTTTTTGCCGTGCCGGTGTTTTGCGCGGGCCAGGTACCTCTGCTGGATCTCGTTGATGAGCTGGGGGCCGAATTCCTCTGGGAACCTTACCGAAGAATAGGTACAATCGGACTCGGCGGCACCCGAGTCACTTTCAAGGCCGATACCGGTACCTTGGTGATCAATTATTCGGAGGAGATTAGAGAAGGCGGGATATCTGTCGCCGATGGCATGCTCGTTGCCGCCGATTCTGCGGCGGTTTATATGAGAAGTCTTTTTTCCCGGTACGTCGCAGGTGATGGACCTTCCATTACCGCAGTTGTCATAGACCCTGGGCATGGTGGAAAAGATCCCGGAGCCAATCACATCCATGTTTTTGATGGAAAGACTATTTCACTGATGGAAAAGGATATTGTGCTGGATATTTCTATCCAGCTTAAAAATCTTCTCCTTGAACGGTTCCCGCAAAAGCAGATTATTTTAACCCGATCTAACGATGTGTATCTCCAACTCGAGGAGAGAGTTGAGATTGCGAACAATATTGATCTTGATGATGAGACCGACGCCATCATTTTTATATCGGTGCATGCTAATGCCTCTCTCAATTCCGCCACCTACGGATATGAGGTTTGGTACCTTCCTCCCGAATACGGTAGGGGGAACCTGGTGTCAAAGGACCTGGTCGGCGCCGAAGCGCAGGATATCCGTAAGATTCTGAACAGCATGAAAGATGAGGAGTTTACGGTAGAAAGTGTCCTCCTGGCACAGCATATCCTTACAGGATTCGATACCATGATCGGTGATACCAGTAAGAATCTGGGACTAAAAGAAGAAAGCTGGTTCGTAGTTCGAAACGCGAAGATGCCGTCGGTACTCGTGGAACTCGGTTTTATCACTAATACCGACGAGGCGGCGCTCATGGCCGACCCGGTTCACTTGCGGAAGATGACCCTTGGCCTCTATAATGGTGTCACTGATTTTATAACAGAGTTTGAAAGCAAAAAGGGTTTTACCGAATAACGTGGAAGCGAAAACGAAGCATCTCATCATTTGGACGTCAGCCTTTGGGGCCGTGTTGTGCCTGTCTATACTTCTTTTTATTACGAATACTGAGCGTATTGTACAGCGGGTTCTCTATTTTCCTGATGAAACTACATCTGAGTGGTCCGGTGAAGCGCGAAACATCATACATAAACGTGATATTGAGGAAGGAGTTCATGAGCTCCTGAAGGAACTCATACTCGGGCCTATGAAGCTGCGGCTTGAGCGGACGCTGCCGCAAGGCACGGGGATTCGATCTGTAATGCTGCGGGATGGCGTGTTATATGCGGATTTCTCCGAGCATCTCGCCGCGGGAGACTATGAAATGTCGATAGACTTTGATCAAATGCTTGAAGGGGTCAAAAAAACCATATTATTCAATTTGCCGAAGATAGAGGACGTGGTTATGTTCGTCGGCGGGTACCCAATTGCAAGATAATTACTAAAAAAAAAAAATCCTCGTTGACAAATCTGGCATACTCACTATAATTTTAGTCTAAGAAGATAATTATCTTTACAAAGGAGCTGTAGATGAAACGGTTCGGCTTAATATTGATGGTCCTGCTTTTCGCTTTGAGTACACTTGTTTTCGCGGATACTTCGGTACTTCTCGATTTCTCGACTCTGGTCCCGGATACTGATTTCGACGAAAATGAGGCGACGGTAGTCGATTTCTCGGAGCAGGCTGGAACCGGCTTTACTCCGGATGAAAGAAATGCGATGAAAACCTCTCTAGCAATCGACAATTGGGAAGTTATGCTTGCATCCTCCTCCAGAACAGTAGGCAACCTGAGACGATCGATGACAAAGGGCGTTTTGGTCAATGACGATGCTGCCAAATTCGGCGGCGAAACGGTTATTGGAGTTCGAGTCCATTTTCCCGTAGATCCGTATAACTCATTTGCTATCGTCAAACCCCCTTTCGAGATTCCTGCATACATGAAAAAGACTGTTCTTCAGGGAGATGGAACCCTGCTTGACGACGAGGCGGATCTCACGGGTTCGAAGTTCGACGGTTATGGTGTTGTCAAAAATGTCGGCGTTGTAAAATCCATCTCGGTAAACGTGTATGGAAGCAACTTTCCTAACGGATTTGGTATCATTCTTAAAGATCAGAACAACGTTGAACAGCAGATTTTCTTGAATTATCTTGAGTTTGATGGTTGGAGAGAGCTTATTTGGCAGAATCCTAACTACGTAACTGAAGTACGTGACCGGGAAATCAAGAAATACCCTCTTTATCCCCGTTCAGAACCAATGAGGAAATTAGTTGGGCTGATATTTTACAAAGATGCCGCGCAAACTGGCGGAGACTTTATTACTTACATCAAAGATATCACTATTACTTATGATAAGGCACTGCTTGAGACCAGCAGAGACATCAACGAAGAAGAAATCTGGGGTATTTTGGGTGAGCGTGAAGAAGCACGAAGAACCTCTGAATTCAGCAAACTTGGTAATCTTCAAGTACTCAGGTATCTTGAAGGCAAGAAAATGCATGTAGAATCCGAGGATTCTCAGTAGTATTCTTTAGTTAACATTTGAATACAACGGCTGCTTCTTTGAAGCAGCCGTTTTTTTTTCAACTCATGGCCGATTTCGGCGGAATTTTGAAACCGATGCTGCCGTGAGTATATTTATAGTAACATGAAATTTCTTTTCCTCAGCACATGCTTGTTACTTTTTTCCGTATTGCCCGGCTGGTCGTATAATCCTGGCTCCTTCGCAGAGCATAGTGCTGAACAGAGCAAATATTATCTTGATGAACATGATTCCGACATTGGCGAACTATTTTTGGCATATGTGGACGCCGGACCGGAGAACGGCCGCCCGGTGCTGCTTGTTCATGGAGTCCCTACGTCCTCCTGGTCTTACCGAAAGGTCGCTGCCAATTTGGCGGCTCTCGGGTATCGCGTTATATTGCCGGATAATCTGGGATTTGGAAACAGCGCCAAGCCGAAGGGCAAGGAAATATACGATCTTGCTGAGCAAGGTCGTCGTCTCTTGGGTCTGATGGCATATTTGAAGATAGATGGCTGGATTCAGATACTTCATGATGTGGGCGGGCCGATAAGCTGGGAGATGATGGCGGTTTCTCCTGAGAAGATTGAACGGCTTGTTATCCTCAATACTTTTGCTTATGAGGAGGGATGGCATCCTCCGAAATCTCTTGATAACCCGATAGTTCAATTTTCAATGGGAGTAATCGGTTTCAAGAGCAAGGCGGTAATCCGGGCGACTATCTGTGATATGTTTGCTCTTCCTGAAATCGTGGACAACGATACGGCTTTAGGGGGGTATTATGAACCCCTTCAAAGCGGCGCCGACAAAGCATATCTTGCCTTTATGACTTCATTTGATTCGGTGCGCGCACGGCTGCCGCTCTACAGAAAAACTCTTCGAAGCAATCAAATTCCTTCTATCATAATCTGGGGCGCTCAAGATGAAACTTTGAACGGGGAAGAATCGATACCTCTTTTCCAGGAAGATCTAGGAATTCCCAGCGAGAATATCTACATCCGCGAGGATGCGAAACATTTGATCATGGAAGAATTACCGGTGTACATCGTCGATCGTATGCTCATATTTGCCCCTCCGATATTCTAAATATCTCTTGTTTTGTTCTTCCAATCGTGATATTGTTTGCGAATAAGTCGCAAACGCAAAATGGATTATTGCCTATGACAACTCATCAAGGAAACCCTCGGGAAATATTGAAACAATTAGGAATTCAATATACCTGCCAGCGTGAGATAATACTCCAGGTAATTTTAGAAGGCTCGGGGCATCTGGACGCATATGATATCTATGAAATAGCCCGCGGCAACACGCAGAAAATCAGTTTGTCGACGGTGTATCGGATCCTCCAGGTCTTCCGCGATAATGGTCTGGTTTCCGAGAATCATCTTGGCGAAGAGCACCATCATTACGAAGTTGTTCGTGATGGACATCATCACGCTGTATGTGAGAAATGCGGAACAGTAATAGAATTCTCGCTGTCGAAGGACAAAATTCTCGGTCTGATCCCGGAAGTTGAGTCCTTTGCTCCGTCTTTGATGGAAATTTCCATGATTGGAGTATGCGCTAAGTGCCGAAATGGCGGTAATGATAATGATTAGTCATAAAACTAAAAACCTTGCAGGGAAGTTTAGGAAGTCTGAATCCACGATACTCATCGCCCTTGTTGGGAATCCTAACGTGGGGAAAAGTGTAATTTTCAACCTACTTACGGGTTCTCGGGTAACAGTCTCCAATTACCCGGGTACAACCGTTAACATTTCTCGGGGGAACGCTCGAATTCAGGATTCCGTGTTTGAAATTGTGGATACCCCGGGCATGTATTCGCTGCTGCCTATTACAGAAGAAGAACAAGTAGCGCGAGATATCTTGCTCGATGATCTGCCCGGTTTAGTTATTAATGTCCTAGATGCAAGAAATCTTGAGAGGATGCTGGCTCTGACTACACAGCTAATTGAAGCAGGGCTCGATATCGTTGTGGTTCTCAATATGATAGACGAAGCCACAGCTGCCGGCATGGAAATAGACCATAAACATCTTGAAGAGCTGCTGGGAGTAACCGTAATTCCAATGGTAGGGATTACCGGGCAGGGGATTATGGAACTCGAGGAGGCGGTTCATGCTTTCGCATCAAAATCCGAAGCAATCGGCTAAACTCGAGCCGGTCGATTATCCGGAAGAAATTAGGCGGGCGTTATCACGTATCTGCCCATTACTCGTTGGAGAGTACGGGATCTCGAAGGAGATGATAGCACTGCTGCTATTGCAGCGCGATTCTGATATTACGGCCAGAGTGCATCGGGCGGAATCCGGCGCCGCGGCTCTGATTGATGCAATAGTTGAGGAGGCCGTAAAGGCTTTCACCCTTCCGTTGAGTGTCGTGATATCCCGGCCGAGACTATCGCAAGTCCATGAGGTTGCGGAATCCGTCGTAACAAGAAATGAGCAAAAGGGAAGGTCTTTTCGGGAAACCTTAAGCCGGCTTATGATGAGCCCGCTTACCGGTATTCCTCTTCTCGCGCTGGTGCTCTATTTCGGATTTTACAAATTTGTTGGGGTTTTTGGAGCGGGTACTCTCGTAGACTTCATAGAAGGCACGGTTTTCGGGGAATATATAAATCCGTGGCTCGCCGCTTTGGCAGAACGTTACATCCCGTCGCAGGTTCTACGGGACCTTTTTGTCGGCGAATACGGCATTTTTACACTTGGATTGAGCTATGCCCTGGCTATTGTGCTGCCGATTGTAACCTTGTTTTTTATCATGTTTTCTATAATCGAAGACAGCGGTTATCTTCCTCGTTTGGCCATGCTTATCGATAAGGCATTTAAAGGAATTGGCTTAAACGGCAGGGCCGTGATT
>JABGPX010000456.1 GCA_018644745.1 Spirochaetales bacterium | reverse complement strand
ATGGCTTCATCTTTCTGACCTTGAGCTTTGTTACAATCATCATGCGAAAGATCAAGGGAAAGGAAGCCGGAAGGGAGCTTATACTGCTCACGGTGCTGAGTTTGGCGACTATCATATGGGGCTCCCTCAGCGGAACCTGGTTTGGTTCTGAGGCTATCGCCCTATCTTCGCCTTTTAAATATCTGGTTGTCGAGCAAATTTCCACCTTTAATCCGCGAAGCAGCGAAACGGTGAAATATTTCTGTTTCATTATCGGAACGACACAAATCATTCTTGCACATGGGTGGAACTTCATTTCCCAGTTTCGTGAAAAGCCACGGATCAAGGCGATCGCTCAGCTAGGCTGGATGGCAATGGTGTTTGGTCTTTTCTTCCTGGTGTTGAACCTGGTACTCGATCCGATAGCGTATCCGATTCCGGCTTTCGCACTATATCTCATCTTTGGCGGACTTGGTCTGGTTGTGATTTTCTCGGGACAGGAAGGCAAGTTTTTTAAAGGAATCTTGAAGGGATTTGCAGGGTTATTTTCAACATTTCTCGATACTATTAGCGCTTTCGCTGATGTTATCTCATATATTCGTTTGTTTGCTGTAGGCCTTGCCACGGTAGAGATTGCTAAAAGCTTTAACGCCATGGCTTCCGATATGGGAAGCTCGGTGGTTGGTTTTATCGGAGCGATCCTTGTCCTAGTGGTCGGGCACGGAATCAATATCATGATGGGCGCATTATCGGTTATTGTTCACGGTGTTCGGTTGAATATGCTCGAGTTTTCGGGCCATTTAGGAATGGAATGGACCGGAATATCATATACCCCGTTCAAAGAACGGGAGACAGAAAAAGTAGTTTCCGAATAATTCGGATACAGATGAAATAAGGAGTTTATAAAAGATGAATATTGGATTTATCGGCGTAGCAGGGGCTCTCGCACTGGCGGCAATCGGATCAGCTATTGGTATGGGAACTGCAGGTATGGCCGCTATTGGCGGGTGGAAAAAGTGTTTCGCCCAGAATAAACCGGCACCTTTTGTCATGGTTATTTTCGCGGGAGCACCGCTCACTCAGACTATTTATGGATTTATCCTCATGAACAGGCTGCTCGCGGCAGTCGGCACAATGGATCCGGCACTGCTTCTTGGCGCCGGCGTTCTGGGCGGTACTGCCATGGGTTTTTCAGCTCTTTTTCAGGGAAAAGCGGGAGCCTCGGGATCTGATGCCATGGCGGATACCGGCAAAGGGTTTGTAAACTACATCCTTGTTGTCGGTCTTATAGAAACCGTTGCTCTTTTCGTAATGGTATTTCTCTTGGGCGTAGTCGGCTGATCTGATCCGCTGATTCAGGATATATGGAGCAGAAAAACAAAGTTCCAATTACTGTTTTTGCCGGTGGTCTTCCGATTGGTGGAGGCCACCCGGTGCGGCTGCAGACCATGTGGAAAGCTCCGCTTTCCGAGGGTGTATTCACCGAGACGGTCAGAAAAGTAGAGCTTCTTGCAAGCTATGGCTGTGAGCTCTTGCGATTTGCGGTGCCCGACGCCGATACAGCAGCGCTTTTGTGCAGAATGCAGGATAATGTATCAATTCCTCTCGTAGCAGACATTCATTTCGATCACACTCTCGCTCTTATCTGCCTCGATAAACTTCCCAAAATTAGAATAAATCCAGGAAATATCGGTTCTGCACATAAAGTTCGGGAGGTCGTACGCAAGGCCGCCGATAAGGGTGCTGCTATCAGAGTCGGCGTTAATGCCGGATCACTTCCTGCTCATCTAAGAAACGAAGATGATGTGGCCGCAGCAATGGTCTCCGCGGCCGAAGAAGATCTCCAGATTCTTGATTCTCTTGGGTTTCAGAATGTATTGTTTTCCCTAAAATCTTCCGATATTAAAACAACCATAAAGGCCAATGAGCTTTTTTCGGTGAAGTACGACTACCCGCTGCATTTGGGCGTAACCGAAGCTGGGCCGCCGATTAGAGGCACTGTAAAAAGCACGGCGGCAATGGTGCCGCTTTTGCAGGCCGGAATCGGGAGCACCATTCGGGTGTCTTTAAGCGGCCCGTGCGAAGATGAACTTGTCGCGGGACGGGAAATTATCGCCGCGGCAGGGAAAGGATCCCGCGGCGTCAATATTGTATCTTGTCCGCGTTGCGGAAGATCCGGTTTTGATGTGCACGGTTTCTTAAAAAAGGTAGAGCCTTGGCTTCTTGGACTTGACGCTGATTTTACCGTGGCGATTATGGGTTGCGTAGTAAATGGCCCGGAAGAAGCACGGCACGCGGATATCGGAATATGCGGTTCTGGAAAAAAAGCGCTGCTTTTTCGAGATGGTGAAATTGTAAGAAGAGTTGATCCGGAAGATACGGAATTGGCTTTTCGAGAGGAAGTGGAAAAACTGTGCCGGGAAAAAGATTCTCTATAGGACTAATCACATTTTTACTCGTTTTCAATGTTTTTAATATATTTGCCGTCGACGTAGAAAACTCCCCCGGGTGGCTGCTCCACGAGCATGGTAAGCAGTTATTTGATAACGGCGACTATGGTCAGGCGTTATTTTATTTTAGAGCTGCTAGAGAGATCCTCGGAACCTTCCCGGAAGGAGAATTCTGGATTGGAAGAGTTTTCGAGGCCGAAGTGGAATATACCTTGGCGAAAAATCAATACCTGGCGGCAATTGAGAATGCCGCAAAACTGGAAGTACTTGACGATATTTATGCGATTCGCAGTCAACTGGCCAATATTTACTTCAACACCAAAGATTTTCTTGCATATACGACAGAACTTGAAAAGATTATTGGGCGGGATCGGGAAAAAAGATCCGAGTTGTCGTCTTTTCTGGAACTCGATCCAATCCTTCTCGCGGAAACCCTCTCCGGGAAAGGTCTGACGAAACTGCTTGAACTGTATCGCCTTTCAGACTACGGCGGGTTAACGGCGTATCATAAACTTGGAGTGTTTAAGTATGCAACCGGCTTTTACGAGGCCGCGCTGCGAACCCTTACGTATGGTCTTGTAATAACCTTTTCTACCGCAATTGAGCATCTCATTGCAAAGGACCCGGAATATCGCCTTACCACATTCGAGAGTTTGCTCAGCGATTCATTACGGCATCGAAAGCTTACAGATTACTTTTCTGAGGTCGATGCCTTTGGTCAGCTTTATGCGATAGCCGTGACCCTTTACGCAAGCGAGGAACCAATCAAAGAAGCAAGAGCGCGGGATATCTTCCGTCTGGTCAGTGAGTATAGCAGCAGCGGCCAATGGTCAGTTAGAGCCTCCAGACAGCTGCAGAATCCATTTAAAGACGATTTTGCCATAATCTTTCCTGAATAGACTCAACGTGCATTTCTTTCGTAGACATCTACCCTTGGAATACGATACCTTTCTCTTGCCATGGATCATATTGTAATCAGAGGTGCCCGCGAGCATAACCTCAAAAATATTGACATTGATCTGCCGCGAGATTCGCTTATTACGATCTCAGGTTTAAGCGGCTCGGGAAAGTCTTCTCTTGCTTTTGATACTATTTATGCAGAAGGGCAAAGACGGTATGTCGAATCTCTTTCAGCGTATGCGCGGCAGTTTCTTGGCCGGATGAACAAGCCGGAGATTGACTATATCGAAGGCCTCTCTCCGGCTATTTCCATCGAGCAGAAAACTACTCATAAGAATCCTCGGTCCACTGTCGGCACAGTTACCGAGATTTATGACTATCTTCGTCTTCTCTTCGCGAGAGTTGGGGTACCTCACTGTCCATCCTGCGGGAAAGAAATCCACGAACAATCAACCGATCAAATTCTCGATACAATCATGGGGTATCCCAAGGGAAGCAGGTTGAGCATCCTCGCTCCCGTGTTGAAAGGAAAAAAAGGTGAGCATCGTAAGGTCCTTGATGACGGCCGGCGTGCAGGTTTTGTGCGAGTTCGTATCGATGGTGTCCTTCGAATGCTTGATGAAGACATCGTCCTAGACAAGAAGAAAAAACATACTTTAGAAATAGTGGTTGACCGGATCAAACTTGATGAGTCATCGAGAAACAGATTGGCCGAGTCAGTCGAAACCGCGCTTGGCACCGCAGAAGGGCAGATGATAGTAGTTCGCGGAGAAAAGGGGGCCGAGGTAGATGAGTTCTTCTCGCAAAAGAGCGCGTGTCCGGATTGCGGTATAAGCCTTCCTGAACTCCAGCCTCGGCTGTTTTCTTTTAATAATCCTTACGGCGCCTGTCCGGAATGTGCAGGTCTTGGAATAACTCTCGAGTTTGATGAAGACTTAGTTATTCCCGACAAAAGCCTGTCGTACAATCAGGGAGCAGTGGCCACCAGTAATCCTAAGGCTAAATGGCAGAGAAGCTGGTTCGAAGCTCTCTCGGAGGGTCTCTCTTTCAGCCTGGATACCCCGTTTGATAAATTGGATTCTGAGACCCTTGATTTGATGCTGCGGGGAAGTGACAAAGAAATTAGAGTCTCCTACGTTAATAGCAAGAATACAGGCAAATTCGAATATACGTCGACCATCAAGGGTATTTTGAACGATCTGAAGAGGCGATATCTAGAGACAACATCTCAGGGCGTAAAAGATTGGCTCGAAGGATTCATGACCCAGAGAGAATGCAGCGTGTGCCAGGGGAGAAGGCTCCGTGCGGAAAGCCTGGCGGTAACCATCAATGATGTGGATATCGACCAGACGTCACGCATGTCTATTCTCGATGCATCGAGTTTCTTTAATGATCTAAAACTAAGCGAAACTGAAAAGACTATCGCCCAGCAGATTCTCAAAGAAATTACCGGCCGTCTTAAATTCATGATAAATGTGGGTCTCGATTATCTGTCTCTCGAGCGGCGGGCAGCCACTTTGTCCGGCGGTGAAGCGCAGCGTATTCGACTTGCCACGCAAATAGGATCCTCCCTCGTCGGAGTGCTCTATATTCTTGATGAACCGACAATCGGCCTTCATCAGAGGGACAATCAACGACTTATCGAGACATTGATCCATTTACGTGACATCGGGAATACGCTCATCGTTGTGGAACATGATGAGCAGACATTGCGAAGCTCTGATTTCATCGTCGATCTCGGGCCGGGAGCTGGAATCCACGGAGGAACAATCGTAGCTTCCGGCACAATCGATGAAATAGAACAAAATCCGAACAGCCTGACCGGGCTGTACCTGAGCGGCCGACGATCCATAGAGCACAGAAAAGAAAGGCGCCAAGGTTTGAAGAAGTCGATCCGCCTTCGGGGGGCAAAGGAACATAATCTTAAGAACATAAATGTAGACTTCCCGTTAGGGTGTCTTATTGCAATCACCGGGGTATCCGGATCAGGAAAATCTACTCTGCTCAACGATATTCTCTATCCTGTTTTGTCGAACAGCATCGGGCGCGCCCATCATCCCGTGGGCGAGCATAAAGATGTAAATGGTATCGAGGAGATAGACAAAGTAATCAGTATTGATCAATCCGCAATTGGCAGAACGCCACGATCAAATCCGGCGACATATGTTGCGCTTTTTGGTCCGGTTCGCGATTTGTTTACCGGTCTTCCGGAATCTCGAGCGAGAGGTTATAAACCAGGGAGATTTTCTTTCAATGTAAAAGGCGGCAGATGTGAGAATTGCCAGGGAGCCGGCCTGATCAAAATCGAAATGCATTTTTTGCCCGATGTATATATTACCTGCGACGTGTGCAAAGGAAAGCGATTCAATAAAGAAACTCTTGATGTTCGCTACAAGGGCAGAAACATATATGATATTCTTGAAATGACCGTTGAGGAAGCTTATGAGTTTTTCACGAAGGTGCCGGTTCTTGAGCGGAAACTGGGTACTTTGAAAGCGGTAGGGCTCGACTATATCAGACTTGGTCAATCTGCTCTCACGCTTTCGGGAGGAGAGGCTCAAAGGGTCAAACTCTCCCTCGAACTTTCTAAACGCGGTACCGGCAAAACCTTCTATATCTTAGATGAACCGACAACCGGTCTGCATTTCGAAGATGTAAAGAAACTCATGGAAGTTGTTCAGATTCTTGTCGAGAAAGGCAATACGGTAGCTCTCATTGAGCACAATTTAGACGTCCTAAAACAGGCCGATTATATAATTGATCTCGGGCCCGAAGGCGGGCATCGAGGCGGCGAAGTAATAGTGTGCGGAACGCCGGAAGAAGTGGCCGCCACCTCCGGGTCCTTTACGGGACAATATCTCAAGACGGTACTCAAAGGCTGATTTGTGAGATCCATCATAATCCTGGTGCTGATATGTATGGTATCGGCTATGTCCATTTACCCCCAGGAGTTGACCGAAACCGAAGAGGATCTTGCTGAAAGAACTCTCGCCCTGGATATACGCACAGCGACTTATTTTGAGCTCACCGCCTGGTGCGAGCAGTTAGGTCTCTCGGCGCGAGGAGGAAGAAGCGAACTACAGAGCCGTATAGAATCATTTTATGGAATCTCCGGCACCTCCGAGCCTGAATCTGAGAACTCGGGCAACGGCATCACCATTGAATCCGCGGATAGAACAAAGTACTTCGACGAAGAGATCAAAAACGAGCAATACCTTCAGTTGCTTGGAAATGTAGTTCTGGTAATGGATGACGGGGACGCTAATACTATCCATCAGATTGTTGCCGATAGGATTATTTACAACGAGTCTCTTAATTCGATAACGGCATCTGGAAATCTGACATATACATTGACCCAGCCTGAGAAAGCCGAAACTTTTACCGGAGATAGTTTAACCATCAACCTAGATGACTGGCGAGGAATTTTTATCCAGGGTACATCCACCGCGAAGCGATCGGTACAGGAGCAGGAACTCACATTCTATTATACCGGCAAAACGATATATAGGCTCGCTGACGATACCGTGATCTTGAACGGGGGAACGATCACTTCCTCAATTCCTGATGATCCCTTCTATCACATTGATGCGGGAAAGATTCTCGTTCTAGGTCCAAATGAGTGGGCTTTAAGCAACGCGGTTCTATTTATTGGAAGGATTCCGGTCTTTTATTTTCCTTTCTTTTTTCATCCCGGGAATGAATTAACATTTCATCCAGCGACCGGTTATCGTGATATTGAAGGATATTACTTGCAGACGACGACTTACCTAATCGGTCAACGGGAAAAAAAAAGCAGCACCCTTTCATTTTTGCAGGTTACTGATGATTCGGCTGAAAATTACCAGACCGAGAGAAAAGGCATTTACCTGGAAAAAATTAGAAAAGACAACTCTGACGAAGTCGCCTCGGAAAGCACCGATTACATCAAGATTCTTTTTGATGCGTATTCCAGATTGGGTTTATACGCAGCGGTAACGGGAAGTTTGAAAGGAGAAGCCCTTGTAGATTCTTTTGACTTCAGCGCGGGGCTGGCCCTGAGCCGCGATGTTTTCAAAGAAGAGGATTCCTATACCTATCTTCTCAGAGACGAAAACGGAACCTATTCAAGTAGATGGAACCGGTCAAACTTTCTCGGAGTCGACCTACCGTTTCGTTTCGGGCTCGATCTTGCCGGGAATTTTGATTTCAGTCCTTTGTCGCTCAAAGCAGTATTACCTTTATATTCCGATCCCTGGTTTACCAGAGATTTTTATGACAGAAAGGAACAGATTGATTGGGCGTCTCTCATTGGTATTGAGGATGACGACGATGAGACTAAAACGAGCACGGTATCCGCAAGAAAAACCGACCGCTTTTCCTGGAATCTTACCGGCAATTTGAATCCGCAGCTGCCAGACCTGAAACCATTTATTCAGACAGTTACACTAAACAGAATTAGTCTTTCTATGAGTTGGCGTGCAAAATCATTACCGGCAGGGGATCTTCCCGGGGTGATCGGTCAGAGTGAATTCCAATATCCGGAACGTGAGTTCTATGCGCCGGAGAGCTATGTCCTTCCTTCTCTTGCGGGCCGAATTTCCGGTACCATTCTGCCATTTCCTAAATCCGCGGATGCGGTGGAGCTTAAGGGCGAGAAGGGTGAAAACGAGGAGATAGACATTCGACCTCCGTGGGAACAAGGCACCGACGAGGAGAGTACGGAAAGCGCCGAGGAAGAAAAGGCAACCGTAATCGTGCCGGACCTGCAGAGAGATCTTCCTGTCGGAAGGCCCGCGGGAAGGGCGGAAACACGCCATTCATTGAGCTATTCCCTCGTGCCGGATCTTACGATTGACAGCCGGCTCGCTTCCTCAGAATGGCAACGCCCCGAAGATATCGATTTCTCGAGACAATACTCAATATTCAGCACCCGGGCCAATGGCTCGGTTCAGTATGTAAGCAATCCATTCGGTTCTCTACTCGGGATTCGCGAAACGCTTGGTATTTCGAGTTCTTTAAAGAAGCATTTCGGGAGTACTGCAGAGGTCACGCCGAACTGGGAAAATTTGTTAACTCAGGACAAGCAAAGCAGTTTTTTTAAACTAAACAATACAGCGGCATTGACCCTTTCGCCATTTCTCGAGGTTCGCCCTCTTTCCCAGACGGCAATACAGTATTCGCTGACCTCGACGCTCTATCAACTCACTTACGATGCAGCGAGTCTTTCATTTCTTGAAAAGTCACTCGAGTGGGATAAAGAAATCATAACCGCGCATAACATAGGGATGAATTTCATCTATTTGCCGCTGATTGGAAGGCAGGAGTTCTCCTTTAGTTCCTCTCTTCCGCCAGTCGATCTAGCGGTTACCTTTAAGGTCGCCTCAGAAACCGGTCCGGTTACCTCGACTATTTCCGGCGGCGCAAGCAAAGTTGATGAGTTAGGTACTAAGGCGTGGAAAGGTGATCCTCTTGTATGGTCCGAGAAATTCATTTTTCTTGAGCGGAACTTGATTGAAAATGTCCTCACATATGATATCGAAGACTTAAGGTTTTCTACTAATCGCAGCAGTCTTTCCTTCAGCGCTTTCGACGGCAATATTGATCTTACCCAATCATTCACCTACGATTTTGTATCGGAAAAAGCCAGGGAAAGCACAACCGGCTTAAAACTCTGGTGGTTCACTTCCCGGCTTTTGGCAGCAGATACAGTCGGTTACACTTTTTTTCCCGGCCAGGGCTGGGAAGCAGGCACCGTATCTGAGTTCCGTGTCACCCAGTTTATTTCAGGTTTTTCATTCGCCTTGGATGAGCAGAGGTTCTGGAAGGATAGAATCAGACTCAGCGGATCGATCGATTCTGCCTGGCGAATAAACCTTATCAGAGCTACAGACAGTAATATGGATTTCGGTTTTAATTTCTCATTGGGAATTGCGGAATTTCTTAACCTGACAATTTCCTCGCGCTCGGTGAACAAATCCAGCTACCTTTACATTCCGAACCTTGCCGCTGAACTTGGCAAGTCCTGGCTGAATCCAATTGGGGATATCGCACGATCGTTTAATTTTTTCAGCCGATCGGATCGCGAGAATTCAGTGTATAATTTAGAAAATATAACTGTGAGCTTGGTTCACGAAATGCCTGATTGGAACTTGAATGTGGAATATACCGGCAATCCTGATCTTGTTGAATCCGAGGGTTCAAGTCAATATGAGTGGGCGGCAGAGGTCTCGGTTTTCGTCCAATGGAAGCCGATTCCGGAAATAAAGCGAAAGGTTACATCAAAAGATGGGGAAATAACGCTTTAGGAGAGTCATGTTGACTACCAGCGGTACTGATAGCTACACTATAGCCAGTAAATTAAAGGCGGCGCGTAAAGTTGACAGCAAAGGGGAGCTTTTGAGTAAACAGCTGAGCATTATCCTGGAAGACCGAGGTGTACTTAGTGAAATTTGCGGAGTCAACGACAGCAACCTAACCACTATTGAGGAGCTCATGGAGACCCGGGTTTTATCTCGGGGGAACGAGCTGCTTTTAGAATCCGGCGATTCGACAAAACACGCTCTTTTTAAGCACATGGTTCGCGGGCTTGAGGAGCATGTACAAGAAGGGCAAGTACCGGGACCGGATCATATAAAAGCATTATATGAATCATTTAATCGCAATGGGAAAGCAGATTCGTCTTTGAAAAAAAATCACATAATATTTCCTTCAGGCCTGAAGGTATTTCCCCGGACTTTGCGGCAGGCTTCATATATCGATTTAATGAACCAAAGCGATCTTGTTTTTGGTATCGGACCTGCGGGAACCGGAAAAACCTACCTCGCAGTGGCACATGCTTTGCGGGAAGTTCTCGCGAAGAAAAAACGGAAGCTTGTTCTCACCCGCCCCGTTGTGGAAGCAGGAGAAAGCCTTGGTTTTCTCCCTGGCGACCTTACCCAAAAAATCAGCCCTTATCTGCGTCCTCTTTATGACGCCATGGATTCATTTGTCAGCTTCGATATGATTAATCGAATGGAGGAAAATCGGGTCATAGAAATTGCGCCGCTGGCATATATGCGCGGGAGAAGCATACGAGACAGTTATATCATCCTGGATGAAGCGCAAAATACCACCCGTGAACAGATGAAGATGTTTCTTACCCGATTAGGTGAGGGATCTCAGGTTGTTGTAACCGGCGATATTACTCAGATCGATCTGCCCAGCAAGAGCAATTCCGGGCTGTTACATGCCCGCGAGATTCTTCAGGGCATAAAGGAAATTGCTTTCGTAGAATTCTCTGCCGAGGATGTCGTGCGGCATTCTCTCGTCCAGAAAATCGTACAGGCTTATGAAGCAAAAAATCAGTAAGAAATTTCTCGCTTCAATCGGGAACTATCGAGAAAAATCCCGGGGAGAAAGAACCCGGATAGTAACATTAGGCGCGGTATTTCTATTTCATTTTGTTCTTATTTCCGTCGCTCCGCAATTCAGCGCGATTTTTTCCCGCCTAAAAATCTC
>JABGPX010000508.1:7133-10843 GCA_018644745.1 Spirochaetales bacterium | reverse complement strand
ATATTCGCTCTTGTTGATCAATGCCCTCTCGGTTCGGCCGCCGGTTATGGAGTGCCTCTCCCTCTGGATCGGGAATATAGCGCCGAGCTGCTCGGTTTCTCTTCGGTGCAGAATAATGTGCTCTACACGAGCAATTCACGCAGCGGCACGGAAGGTTGGATACTCACCCTCGCAGAGCAAATCGGCTTAACCCTCAGCAGGCTTGCTCAGGACCTGATCCTCTTCTCGCTGCCCGAGTTCGGCTATTTCAGCCTGCCGGATGAACTGTGTTCGGGATCGAGTATAATGCCGCAGAAAAAAAATCCAGACGGCCTTGAGCTGCTGCGCGGAAAATCTACGAGCCTGACCCATTATGCCGGTGCTGTGCGCGAGATTATCGGCGGTCTGCCGTCAGGCTATAATCGGGACATCCAGGAATCAAAGGAACCCTTGTTGAGAGGATCCCGGTTGATCCTGCAATGCCTTGAAATCGCGCGCATCAGCGTCGAAAAGCTGCAGATACACCCGGAAGCGTTGGCAAAGGGATTCATCCCCGAAATATACGCCACCGACGCGGCGCTCGAGCTTGTAGCGAGCGGTTTGAGTTTTCGTGATGCATATCGTGAAATCAGCGCAGCTATTGATAGTCTTGCGAAAGGGGATCCTGCCGCCAGCATTTTTTCCCGTACGTCAAGCGGAACCGCGGGCAATCTAAAACTCGATATAGTGAGATCAGCAGCCGATGAAATCGATAGCATTTTTGCCGTCAAGAAAGAATTTCTGGATCAGCATTACCTCGATCTGTGCGGTTTTATTCCAAAAGTGTTTTGATACCCATTACCTGATCAGTCTTAGCGCTTCGGCGACATTCAGAGAGCTGTCACCCATCTGCTCGATCTGACGGACAATTTCAATAAATAGAAGCTCAGTTTTTACATCTGAACCCGATGTCAACCGGTTCTGAGCTTCCTTCTTCAGACGATTTCGGAACTCATTTACGCTCTCTTCATACATGATTGCAGTTTCCAGCTCCGACCGGGAAAGGTGTTCATTTAAATGGCTTTTGATAAACTCCATGAATTCATTCATCTTATCAGAATAGGGAGCTATATTTTTCATCGCCTCGGGAGCAAAAGAAATTTTCGAATCGTATCGCCGCTGTGTAAGAATCATAAGGTTGTAACACGCGTCGCCGACATTCTCCAATTCATGGGCAATTCGCATCATTGCGTTTATATTCGTTGCACTTTTTTCATTGAGACTCTGGCGCGCGCATTGAACGAGAAACGCGGATATGTCCTCCTGCATCCTGTCAGTGTAGCTTTCCATCTGTTTGAGCTCTTCTACTTCATTTCCCATTTTTTTATCGGGATTCTTGAAGACCAGAAGGAACCTGGCGAACATATCCGCGGTAATTCCTGCCATTCGAGAAAGCTCCAGCTTTGCGTTTGCCAGGTTTAATTCCGGCGTATCCGCAACGTTTGTAGAAATGTATTTCAGCTGATACTCGAGCTCCTCCTCTCCTCGTTTCATCTTGGCTACTCTTTTCACCAGTGATTCCAGCTGCTTTACGAATCCAATAAAAATTACTGTATTGACGATATTGAAAAGCGTATGAAACATGGCGAGATGTGCGGTAATCGCTCCGTTCGTAGGCGATCCAGGCACTATCAAATCAACGACGTTCAGAAATGGTCTAAATAATATCGCCATCCAGACCACACCGAAAAGATTAAAAAGTGTGTGCGCCCGGGACGCGCGGCGGGCATTAACATTTGTACCGATCGACGCTATAAAAGCTGTGGCAGTCGTTCCTATATTCTCACCGAGTACTATTGCCGCCGCTGTGGGATAATCGATCCAGCCGGAGAAAGCCATGGTAAGGGTAATAGCCATCGCCGCACTGGAAGATTGAACCATAAATGTGAGGACCGTCCCAAATGCGACGAATATTATGAATGATAGAAATCCGAGATCGGTAACCCTGGACATGAATTCCAGTATCTGCGGAGTATCCTGAATTGCCGGTACCGATTTCTTCAGAAAATCGAGACCAAGAAACAGCAGGCCGAAGCCAGTGAGGGTTTCGCCCCAATCCTGCTTCCCCAGTTTCTGGCTGAGCCGAAGAGGTAAACCTATCGCCAAAGCGGGGAGCACGATAATGGTAATTTTAAACTTGAATCCTAAAATCGCCACGATCCACCCGGTAACGGTCGTGCCGATATTGGCGCCCATGATAACGCCGATAGCCTGGCGCAGAGAAAGCAACCCTGCGTTTACAAACCCGACAACCATAACAGTGGTAGCGGAAGAAGATTGAATCAATCCCGTAACCAGGAATCCCGTGCATACCGCGAGAATCCGGTTTCCAGTCATAAATTTCAGCACGCTTTGCAGGCGGTGACCCGCGGCTTTCTGAATCCCATCGCTCATGATCTTCATGCCGAACAGAAATAATCCCAAACTACCTACGACATCTAGAATAGTTTTTAGTATCATGTGTCTTTTCCTTCTGTGATGGGTGCTGAAGTGTGTTAAGAATTCGTAACACAGCGGTGTCTGAAAGTAAAGCTATTCGAGCTTGAATTTGACCAATATCTTCATTGACCGGCGGGAGCGGCTCATGTTATGTTGGGGCCCTACAATCCTTCCCCGGGAGATTGACACCCCCCATGAACCCGACCCGACTATCATCCCTTGGTATAATCGCCTGTCCAGGCGGAGAACGTTTTGCGGATCAGATTATTCAAAATCTCAAACAGATATATACGAAGAAATATGACGGGCTTGCGGCGGTTATAGCAAAGAAATATTCGGTTACAAAGGAAGAAGCTATCCGGGCAATTAATTTGGAGAAAGATCTGAAAGCCTCCAGGGTTCAGGCTTCATCCAAACCCGATCGTTTGTTAGCTCCGGAGTTCAAGCTGCCTGTTGGTATCACCCGGTTTGCGAACGGTGAGTTCAAAACCGAAATTCAGGCTTCGGTTCGAGGAATGGAAATTTATATTGTCCAGGATGTTGAGAACTCATCCTTAATTGAGTTCAACGGATCCGGGGAATCACATCGCCTTTCGGTGAACGATCATGTCTTTGTATTGTTTACCGCCATAGATGCGGCCGTACAGGCAGGCGCTGCATCGGTAACCCTGGTCTTGCCTACCTATCCATTCTCCCGGCAGCACAAGAAGAAGGGCAGGGAGGCACTCACCGCCTCGATGTTTGGTAAGATGGTCGAGTATCTTGGCGTGCAGCGGATCATTGCTCTGGATATCCACTCGAAAGAAATTGAAAACAGCTTCCACCATCTCAGACTCGAAAATCTCCACGCTTCATACCAGATTATCAAGAAGCTCAAGACCCTGGTAGACTTGAAAAATGATGATATTGTCGTTGTCTCTCCGGATACCGGCGCGGTAGATCGAAATAAATTCTACGCGGGTAATATCGGCAGGCCCCTTGCCTTGCTCTACAAGGAGCGTGATTATTCCAAGGTCACGAGAAACGCGCAGGACAACAATATCACCGCGATCAGATTGCTGGGCAGCGTGAAAGATAAGGTAGTCTTTATGGCAGATGATCTGCTTGGCACCGGCGGCACTCTGATGAAGGCCATGCGTTTTCTGAAGGATGAAGGTGCCCGGGAAATAATCTGCGCTGCGAGTCTGCCGCTTTTTACCGGCAATGCTATCGAGGCATTTGACCAAGCTTATGAAGAAGGTCTTTTTAATCGG
>JABGPX010000508.1:0-7123 GCA_018644745.1 Spirochaetales bacterium | reverse complement strand
CATTGGAACCAACGCGGTGTATCATGACATTGAGCTTCTTTCTAAAGAATGGTATGTGGAAGCGGGGATATCATCTCTGTTTGCTCAGGTAATATTCCGACAGGCACATCACCGCTCTCTCAGCGCGCTTCTCGATAGCAGCGAAATAATCCAGAGGCTTCTCAGCCGCTAAAATCAAATGAATAAAAGCATGCAGCGGATAACGACCCTCTGTATCGATATCGGCACATCCTCGATAAAGGGCGGAATCATCGACGGTCGAGGTGCCATGCATCGATGGAAGCGTTTTCCTCTAAAAAACACCGAAACTGCGGGTGTCGGCAGTACCGGCCCTCTTTCGGTGATAAGCATTGTGAAGAAGCTCATCTCCTCTCTCGCTCCTCTTGATGATATTCATGGTGTATCTATAAGCGGGAATGGGCCCACTCTTGTTCCTGTAGACTCGTCTAATAATCCTGTCGCGTCTACGCTGCTTTGGAACGACGGCAATAAGATCGGGTTTCCCGGGCAGCCTTCATACTACCTGCCGAAAGCCCGATGGTTCATGAAGAATAACCCCGAGTCATATGCAAAAACCAGGCACTTTCTTTCTTACGAAGCGCTGGTGAATCGAGCCCTTACCGGCGAGGCGGCGTTTGTCATTCCTTCTCCCTCATTCGCTCAGTATCTCTGGACAGACGATTCTATCTCTGCTTTCGGCTTATCCGCCGGTTTGTTTCCGCCATTGGTCATCACCGGGAGCCGGATTGGGGCAATTAACTTGTCTGGATCGCTTGAGTTCGGACTGCCTTTAGGGGTGCCGGTTTTTGGCGGCGGCCTGGATTTTATAATGTCGCTGCTAGGTACCGCGGCGGTGAGAGCAGGACGCACATGCGATCGGGCAGGAACATCCGAGGGAATAAATTACTGCTCGGATACTGCAGTAGACTCCCCGGGCTTGCTCGCCTTGCCTCATGCGATCCCCGGTTTGTACAATGTCGCCGGAATTCTTCCATTCACCGGCCTGGCTTTTGAATGGTTCAGGAGCTTTTCCGGCTCCGATGACTATACGAGTATGCTTGAATCTATTTCTGCAGTCGGTCATCTCCCTAACGGCCCTTTCTTTTTCCCGTCTCTTGCCGCTAAGGCGCCCTGGAAGTTCACCAAGAGCGCATTTTGGGGCCTCGATCCCGACCATGGATATGCGGAGATGGGGCGGGCCGTGGTGGAATCAATTGGTTTTGCTGTAAGAGAGAAGATCGATGAACTAGAGCAGAACGGATGTGTCGTCGAGGAACTCCTGGTGTCCGGTGGTCAGGCATTGAGCAAAGTGTGGAATCAGATGAAGGCGGATATAACCGGAAAGAGAGTGCAGATTCCTCGAATTGTGGACGCGGAGCTGACCGGTAATTCGGCGGCGGCGATGACGGGGCTCGTAGCATTTCCCGATCTGATCGATGCAGCCGAGTCTTTGGTCAGTTTTACCGGAACCTACGAGCCGCGTCCGCGAGAATTTGATCTGTTTTCGCGTCAGTATGAAGCATACCGAGAAACGCGGTCTGAATTAGCCGATCAGCCGTCGGATTTGCTAAATAAACCAAGAAGATAAGAGTACTCCTTCAGACGCCGATCTAGACCGCGGCAATCCCGGCATCTCTCTTCGAGAGTATGCCAAAACTCTCTGGAATGATTCATGTGCATCTGATGGGTAAGTTCGTGAAGGATGAGATATCGCCGAATTTCATCCGGAAGGAAGAGTATACGCCAATTAAGAGAAATGTTTCCCCGCGCGGACGAACTGCCCCAGCGGGTGCGCTGATCTCTAAAATATATTCGGTTTATCTCTACGTTCCATTCCTTTGCCAAAGACCTCACCAGCGGAGAAATCTCCTGCTTGCTGTAACGCTTCAAACACGCGGCAAAGTACTGCTTCTGCCTGCTCACTACGTTATCCGGGCTTTGCAGCACAATGGTCCGCCCAGGTTGATCCACCTCGAGGCGCCCTTTTTTGTCGGGTTCCCATACCACGTTCACTGTAAATTGCTGCCCATTGATGGGCAGAATGGCGAGCTCATCGACACCATTCATCCTCTCGAGAACTCTTTCGATATGTCCGCGGATCCACTTCTCTTTAGCCTTAACCGCGCGGCGGATATTCTCCATACTCGTTCTCACCGGTGCTGAAACGGTCACTTCACCATTGTGGTGCACCCTGATATTAATATGCTTCTGCCTTTTACGGCGTATCAACTGATAAGCCACGGGTGGATTCTCTATGTCGCCGCCTGTTTTATCACCCGTAACGACGCTGTTTTTCGACATGTGAGCACCTCAATTTACTGCCGCTTTGAGCCGCGGCCCATACGAAAACTTTCATTACTGATAGAATAAATCCGCCTCGCGATTGTATAGAAGGTAGGCAGAAATTTACCGCCGCTTTGTATCCCGGCTGTTTCGGGTTATATTATAGCAAGGAGTAATCGGTGTCATTCTTTCCATTTTCATCAATGGGAATAGTCGGATTTCTTTTCCCTCTGTTCTTTTTTTTCATAGTTTTTAGAGTAATTAAGGGAATTGTTAGAGCCTCGAGGCGTGATATTGAATCGAGGCTGCAAAATACCCGATTACCGGAACTTGATGAGGCTTACGGTACTATAAACAGGTACCCGGCGCCGCCGAAGGTTCCCGACCAAGGAGAAATATTCCGGCTGGCTGATAAAATGCATGGTCGAATCACACTCTCAGATATAGTCATTGCCACCAATCTGAATATGAAAGACGCCGAGGAAGTAATCGAATCAATGGTAGACGGCCTGCATGTAACCATGGAGGTTGGAGACAATGGCCGGGTTACTTATGAGTTCCCCGAGATTATCGCGCGGTTTGAAGACAATTCTTCTTCCCAGGATTAATCCGAAAGCCCGCTCAGTCGCCTCTGGACACCAGCTTGTTCAGTGGATACTCCACGATACCATCGGCACCCGCTTCAATGAGCTTGGGTACTATGTCTCTCACAGTCGTTTCGGCCACCACGGTTTCTACCGAGTACCAATCTGATTTATACAACTTAGCGATTGTCGGTGAAGTAAGGCTGGGCAGTTCAGTAACTACCGGGTCTATCTTTTCTTCAGGCACATTCATTTTCAACCCGACCATATTTCCAGCTTTAAGGGCTCCTCCTAGAAGCAGTGAAATCTGATCGATTTTCTGCTTCTTCCAAGGGTCCGTTAAGCTTTCCGGGTGAGCAATCAGTTTAGTGTTGCTCTCAAGCAGAGTGTGAATGATCTTTAGCCCGTGGGCGCGGATTGTCGAACCGGTTTCTGTTACTTCAACTATCGCGTCGACGAGACCCTCAACTACTTTTGCTTCCGTCGCACCCCATGAAAACTCTACCTCGACCGGAATACCTTGTTCCGCGAAATAGCGACGGGTGAACTCAACGAGCTCGGTTGATATAATCTTACCGGCACAATCTTCCAATGTATCTATGCCTGAATCGGCCGGCACCGCAAGCACCCAGCGGGCTTTTCTTGTCGAAACTTTAGAATATATGAGATCTCCGATTATCTCGACATTGGCTTCATTCTCGAGGACCCAGTCGAGGCCGGTGAGTCCCAGATCGAGTACGCCGGATTCAACATATCTTGACATTTCCTGCGCGCGAACCAACGCACAACTAATATCCGGGTCGTCTATGCTGGGAAAATAATTTCGAGAGGAAACGGAGATTCGCCATCCCGCTTTTTCGAACAGATCAATCGTGGATTCCTGAAGGCTTCCCTTGGGAATGCCGATTTTCAGTTTCGGATCGCTCATTTCGTTTCTCCATATACATCTTTCGGATCGAAGAACTGCTCACCGACTATTTCCGTGGTGTCACCCTTAACAAGGTTGAAAAAGCAGCTCTTCCGCCCTGTGTGGCACGCCGCATTTCCGATCTGTTCAACTTTTAGTAATACCGTGTCGGAATCGCAATCGATCCTAATTTCGTCTATTTTCTGAACGTTGCCCGAAGATTCGCCTTTTTTCCAAAGCTTACTTCTCGATCGCGACCAGTAATGAGCAATCCCGCTCTCGAGCGTAAGCGCCCACGATTCTTCATTCATATAAGCAAGCATGAGTACTTCGCCGGTTTTAGTATCCTGCGCAATTGCGGGGATCAGCCCGTCTTGTTTTTCAAAATCCAGTTCAATCATCTCAGTACCTCCAAGGGATTGCCATCCTACTAGATGCTCGTGAAATCGGCAACCAACCGGTTTATAACGGAGTTGCCTATCCCGGATCTCATACATACAATGCATAACCATGACGAATCTACCTATGTATCACGTCCGGCAGCATTTTGCCCGGCCTAAAGTCTCCGATATTCCGAAGGCGGTGCGCGCAGCTCTTTCAGAAAAAAAACTCGCCATTAAGCCCGGAGCAAACATTGCAATTACTGTCGGCAGTCGCGGCATCTCCTCTATTGATGTAATAGCCGCGGCGGCGGTGGAATTTGTTAAGTCCGCCGGAGGCAAGCCGTTTATCATCCCTGCTATGGGAAGCCATGGCGGAGCCAATCCCAAAGGCCAGGCGGAGTTGCTTGAAAGTTATGGTATAAGTGAGCGGTTTATGGGCGCTCGAATCGAGAGCTCTATGGATGTGGTAGAGATTCCCGCTCCGAAACTGGAGAACCGCGTTTTTATGGATCGGTTAGCATGGGAATCCGACGGCGTTCTTCTCTTGAATCGTGTAAAACCGCATACGGATTTTCACGGCCGGTGGGAAAGCGGTCTTGTTAAGATGGCGGTAATAGGGCTTGGTAAACAGCGCCAGGCCGAGGAGATCCATTCATTCGGCGTCCGCGGAATTCGAGACCTGGTCGCGCCTTCAGCCCGGGTTGTATTCAATACCGGGAAAATCGTCGGCGGTCTGGGTATTATCGAAAATGCCTATGATGAAACAATGGCAGTAGAAGCATTCCGTCCCGATGAAATTCTCGACGGTGACGAGGAGCTCCTGAATATTGCCCGGAAGCACATGCCGTCCCTTCCCGTATCCTCTCTGGATCTGCTTGTGGTCGATGCAATTGGAAAGGATAAGAGCGGTACAGGGATGGACACAAATATCATCGGCCGGATTTACATTCGAGGCCAGAATGAACCGACGGAACCGGAGATAATCTCGATATATGTGGCGGATCTCAGCCCCGCGACCCACGGAAACGCAGTGGGGATGGGTCTGGCCGATGTCATTCATCGTCGGCTGTTTGAGAAAATTGATTTCAAAGCGTCATATGCCAATATCATCACTTCCAGCTTTTTTGAAAGAGGGAAGATACCGATTATAGCTGATTCAGATAGTGACGGTATCAGCATCAGCCTTCGCGGGGCAGGGTGCCGGGACATCGGCGCCGCTAGGATTGCCCGTATCCGATCCACCCTCGATATGACCGAACTACTGGTCTCTCAAGCCGTCTTTGATGAAATAGCGGAGAATGAAAACATAGAAATCATCGGTGAACCTGATCCTCTCCTTGATAAAGCAGGTCAACTGCCGGTGTTGCAGGGAGCACATGATGGCGGCTGATCGTATCGCAGCGGAGCTGACTTTTATTCGCGTTGTATTGGCGCGGCCTCAGGACAGCAAAAATATCGGCGCCGTGTGCAGGGCTATGAAGACGATGGGACTCACCAGGTTATACATAACCGGCGGTAATCCATTGGACCGTGAAAAAGCAGATGTGCTCGCGATCCATGCAAGCGATGTTTTAGAGAAAGCTGTTTTTACTGAAACTCTGGAACAGGCATTAGCCGGTTGTGATTTTGTAGCCGGTTCATCACGCCGGTGGGGGAAACAGCGGAAATACCTCTTTCTCGAGCCTGTGGAACTCAGCGAACGGATAGCCGACTATCAGGATCGGGAGGTTGCTCTGGTTTTTGGCAATGAGGTTTCCGGGCTGTCAGATGGGGAGATGCAGCAATGCCATGTGGCAGTCACAATCCCTTCATCTTCTGATTTCCCATCGCTTAACCTTTCGCACGCGGTTCAAATAGTCGCTTATGAGGTGTACCGCTATTTCCGTTCGTCTTCCGGGCGCCGCTTCTACAGTCCTGTCGAAGGAGAGAAACTTGATGCCCTGGTCAATCACATAACCGGATCCCTCGGGTCGCTCGGGTTCTTCAAAATTGTAAATGCCGACACAATGAGCAGGTTCTGGAGGGATATCCTGGCAAGAGCGGCTCTTTCCGGAAGAGAGGCCGAGAGGATGAACGGAATTTTTACTAAGATCGCCGGCATCAGCCGGAAATTGCAGAGAGATGGAAAACCGCGGTTGTGAGAATTCCTACATCATCGAGTAAAGCGGATATCGAGGTTGCCAAGTCCAAGTTTTTCAGTACCGCAGGATTTTTTGACGATCCCGGCTCCATAAAAGCAACTATCCAGAGTGTCAGGGAGAAGTATCCGGACTGCAGCCATGTCGTACATGCCTATGTAGTCGGGCCGACCGCATCCGTTTTTGGAATGAGCGACGACCGCGAACCGAAGAACACTGCGGGGCGGCCCGTCCTCGAGGTGGTAAAGGGAAGCGGCATTACCAATGTTCTGGTTACCGTCGTTCGGTATTACGGCGGGACCAATCTTGGCACCGGCGGCCTTGTTAGAGCATATACCCGGTCTGCACAATTGGCTCTGGAGAGGCTGAAAACCGAGGAGCTGACACCCAGAGTAACACTGGACGTTGTGGTGCCGTATCCTCTGTATGAAAAAGTTGCGACCTGCCTTTTGTCCTTTGGCGGCGTTGTAGAAAATGAGACGTTTGAAGAAGCAGTGAAAATTACAGGAATACTTCCCGCTCGTTTCGTTAATGACTTTACGCGAACCCTTTCGGACCTGAGCTCTGGTTCTCTAATTCCTCAATTCTACGAAGGAAGCAAAGATTCATAGATCGACCTAACCCTTGCCATAGTGCTTTCAATTCTTTCCATGAATTTTTCGGCGGACTCGCTCTCCCCCTCAATCCGGTGAGCGAGGGCGGTTAGCTCTTCACCTTTGCGGGGCAGCATATGCACTTGTCGGTCCTCGAGTAGTTGGAGAAAATGCTCTATCCTTCTCAAAAAGAGATAGTCTGCCTCGAGGTCGCGGTTATTGTTTTCATCGATAA
>JABGPX010000060.1 GCA_018644745.1 Spirochaetales bacterium | reverse complement strand
TCACTCCTATAGAAGTATTTGAAAAAGGCAAAGTAGCTGCCTATCTCGAATACGCCGGCTCTTGGGAAAAAACCGTAGAAAACGGCTCTGCGTCCTATGGGCTAGATGGCGCAGCCTCGGCATATCCTGACCAGAACGGCTCGGTAGTCAACAGCATTATCGGCGGATTTTTTTGGGATACCCGCGAACAGGGGGCCGTACTATCTGGTCATCTATTTGAGGCCTCTGTTCTCGCTGCGCCGGAGTTTCTCGCAAACTCCCTGCATGGCCGTACAGACTTTTACCTGCTGAGTGCAGGTGCACTTGGATATATCCCGCTGCTTACGCTGACTCAAACGAGCGGTCTAAATCTTTTCTCGATTTATATTGCCGACCGCTTTCTCGCCGACGGGGTTCTCGGGACGGCGGTACCGCAATTTTCCCAGCGCCCTCTTGCCCTTGGTACAAAGATGCGAGGATTCGAGAAAAACACTCATGGCACCGCGTTTACCTTGGTGAATAACTTCGACCTGAGGTTTGCCGGACCGGAAATATTAATTAAGAACCTAAATCCTGCGGTTACATTGTTTCTCGATATGGGCTATTTCGGAGGCATCTATCTCAATACTTCGTATAAAGGATCCGGTGTGCTCGCTTCGACCGGATTTGAGGCGGCGGTGAATCTACTCGGCATATTTGCTGTGGGTTATCGCGGAGCTTTCATACTTGCCGGTGAGAACATGGCACAATCAACATATAGCGGCGGCCTCATGTTCAGCTTTCAATTTTGATTCAACATTGCGGAGTTCACGATGACCAAGACATTTGATTTACGGATTCTTTCCGCGGCACCGCTCATCGCGCCGGATATGCTGAAGAAAGATACTCCCCTCGATGACACAAGCTACGATACTATAATCGACAGCCGCCGAGTTATACGCGATATCATCCATAAGCGTGATAAGCGGATGCTCGGAATTGTCGGGCCTTGCTCGATTCATGACAAGAAATCGGCTCTGGAGTTTGCCGGCAGGCTTTGCGAGCTGCGGAGGAAAGTCAAAGACCGGTTGTACCTCATCATGAGAGTATATTTTGAAAAACCCAGAACATCTTTGGGATGGAGAGGATTGATAACAGATCCGCATCTGGACGGTTCATATGATATCGCCGAAGGTCTCAAAATTGCCAGGCAGATATTACTCGAGATTACCAACATGGGGCTTCCTGCAGGATCTGAAATGCTGGATCCGATTGTGCCGCAGTATGTTGATGACCTCATCTCTTGGGCGGCAATAGGCGCCAGAACTACCGAGAGCCAGACTCATCGAGAAATGGCGAGCGGTCTCTCGGTACCCGTCGGATTTAAGAACGGAACCGACGGGAGTTATCTCACTGCGATCAATGCCCTGACCTCTTCTCGCAGCTCTCACAGTTTTATCGGCATTGATCAGAACGGCAGCACCTGCATTCTTAAAACCGCCGGTAATCCTGATGCTCATATCATCTCCCGCGGGAGCGGACAGGCACCGAACTATTCACCCGTGCAGCTGGTGGCCGCCGAGAGACTTCTGAGGGAGGCGGGTATAGATCCTGCCATTCTGGTCGACTGCAGTCACGGCAATTCCGGAAAAGATCACACCCTTCAGGAGTGGGTTCTCCGGTCGATAGTCGATCAGAGAATGGCGCCGAATGAATCTATCATTGGTTTTATGATGGAGAGCAATCTCTTTGGCGGAAAACAGAAGATCCCTTCTGATCTCAGTGAGTTGAAGTACGGCATCTCAATTACCGATCCCTGTATCAGCTGGGATGATACCGAAAGAATGCT
>JABGPX010000102.1 GCA_018644745.1 Spirochaetales bacterium | reverse complement strand
GAAAGATCGGAAAAGGCGCCTACTCTGTCTGTGAAAATGACTCGGAGAAACCGGTTATCGGTATTCCTGCCGCCCTTCACCTGGCCGAAGACATCGGGTTCTGGACCACATTTTTTGCGAGCCTTGGATATCCGGTTGTCTCGAGCGGGGTATATAAAGATTCGGTGAAAAGAGGAAAACTTATAGCCGGAGCCGAGTTCTGTGCCCCGATGGCCGCATTCCATGGACACTCAAGGTTCCTTTCCAGCCGATGCGATGTCCTGTTTGTCCCGATATATCTGGAAGATATTCATAGCGATTCTTTTCGGAGCGGCCCCGACAGGAAGACCTGTTATTATACCCAGTTTGCTCCGAGCCTTGTAAAATCTCTTGAGGAAGCCGGAGGCAAGCCCTGTTTGGCGCCAGTTGTAGATCGTAGGAAAGGCGTGGGACGCATGCTGCGCGAACTCCACCGGTTCCTTAAGGAACAGTTTGATCCCACTGTCGGACGGGATGCTATTGAAGCCGCTTATGAAGACGCAAGAAGTGCAAAGGCATACGCGGCACAGGAACTAAAAAGGATCTTTCGCGAACGCGGCGCACCGGAGATTGGGCTCGATGTTGTGCTGCTGGGCAGACCGTATACCGTGCTGGATGACTCGATGAGCAAAGGGATTCCTGGTATTCTGGGTACCCTTGGCATGCGCGCCTATTATCAGGATATGCTTCCGGAAAATCAGACCGAAGATAGCACAATCGCCGAACTTCTCGACGTGTTTCATTGGCAATATGCGTCCCGTATACTAGGTTACGCCGAATACTGTGCCGCGACACCGGGGATATATCCCGTATTGCTGACCTCTTTTAAGTGCTCTCCTGATTCATTCATGATGGAGTATTTCGGAGCGATGATGGACCGGTACGGAAAACCGTATTTGATTCTCCAACTCGATGAGCATGAGTCCAATGTTGGATATGAAACCAGGATTGAGGCGGCTGTTCGTTCATTCAGAAACCATTTTGATCTTGAAGGCAGCTCGGAAGCCGCGAAGAACAGTCCATTATCCCGGGGCGAGTTGCCTACTGTCTCTACAAGCCTCGAGGGGAAGACCGTCCTCTTTCCCAATTGGGACCCCGTAGCGACTCCTCTTGTGGTTGCGAACCTGCGATGGGCAGGTTTTGATGTCCGCCTACTCGAAGAGAATGAGAAGCTAATTCGGGAAAGCATGAAATACAATACAGGTCAGTGTATTCCCGTTCATATAGTTCTCCATGAGTTCGCCGAGTATCTCAAAAAATATGATCTCGATCCTGCCCGCTCTATTCTTTGGATGATCAAATCAAAATGGTCGTGCAACATTCCTCTCTATCCTCACTATATAAAGACGATGCTAACGGCGATCGGCGGCGGATTAGAGAAGGCCGAGGTGTATTCGGGATCAATTGTGCACGAGGAGATGTCCAAACCTGTGGCGATGAGAGGTTATTTTGCATATTTGTTTGCCGGGCTCATTCGCAGCCTGTCGTGTAAGATTCGGCCATATGAGATTAATGAGGGAGAAACTGACAAAGCGGCAAATACCGCCGTGGCCATGTCTATCGAGGCATTTTTGGGACACCTGCGTCTTGATGATACTCTCTCAGAAATAATCGAATTGTTCGAGGGAATCGCATACAAGCCTGAACCCCGTCCAAAAGCCGCGATTTTCGGTGACATTTATGTTCGCGATAACGATGTCATGAATCAGGATCTGGTGCGCTTTATTGAAAAAAGCGGCGGCGAAGTAGTTACTGCTCCTTACAGCGACTATCTTCGAATTGTTTCGTCCG
>JABGPX010000510.1 GCA_018644745.1 Spirochaetales bacterium | reverse complement strand
TCTCTGTCTCTGTTCAAATTGAACAGAAGGATTTCTTTGCTGACCGGAGAAATGGTAAGAAACGCCTGCGCGAGAGTGTCATCGCCGGTATCCACCACCTCTCTCTCGCGATTCCAGACCTCGCCCGCGCCGGTGCCCGCGCCGCTGCGCGCGCCGCTGCGCGCGCCGGTATACTCTACCGAGTAAAGCATGCTGGAAAAACCGGTGTCCCATGAGCCTTTCCTGAAAAAATGCCTGATTTTGTCGTCTGCCGGATCTCTGATCATGGTACACGCGTTTTGAACGGTGCCGCCAAGATATACCGGCGGCCGCACTGCCATCGAGTTTTTACTCATACCGTCCATATCTCCCCGAGATATTAGCGATTGCCACCACTGATATCTTCGGTTAAGATTATCTCATTCTCTTTATATAAAAAAGCGGACATATCTATTTGCGGTTTGATTCGGTCGCCAGGTTGCGGACTCATTTTTGTTAGGAGGGGATTTCGATGACTTTAGAGCGTCCAAATTGAATCTGATCAAGACACCGCCATCCCGGCAAAAGATAATTCCTCACCTTTACTCATGGCTCAATTCTATCTTCACCAAAGGCGCGCCGTGGAAAGGGGTAACAATTCTAGTGCTGCTCGGATTGCCAATGAGCTTCCTGGTAGTATTTGCCGATCTCTCCACGGGTTTGCTCTACGCGGGACTGATCCCGATTGCAATGTCAGCGTTCTTTCATCCCAGAAGAATTGTCTACCTTTCTACAAGTGCGGTAATAATAACGGCGACGATATGGGCAGTGATGATTGTCTCAAGCGATACGGCAGAGTCTCTGAAGACAATAATTATCTCGTCTGTTTGCCTTCTATCACTGTGTGAAATAATACATTCACTCACCGCCGCGAGAAACAGGGCGATCGACTCTGAACGCGAGGCATCGGCAACTCTGCAGGCAACCTTAGACGCAATACCCGATATAATCGGTATTCAAGGACTGGATCATGAAATATTCAGCTACAACAAGGCGGGTTATGAGTATCTCAAGGCCACACCCGAGTTTGTCTCTGGAAAAAAATGCTATGAGTTGATCGACAAGGGTATGCCCTGCGACGTGTGCGCGACAAAGATTGCCTTAAAAACAAAACGCCCTGCAAAAATCGAAAAATTTGAACCGACTATGAACACATGGCTGGATGTAAGAACATATCCGGTTCTCGATAAGAACGGCAATGTCGTGCGGCTGATCGAGCACCTACGCGACATAACAGACATCAAGCGCGCAGAGGAAACAATCCGCGAGAGCGAGCGCTTTCTGCAGGACGTTTTCGATGCAATTCGAGACGGCATCTGTGTTTTTGACAAGGACCTTCATGTGCTCCGTGTTAATAGCTGGATGGAAGACCTTTTCACCGATCAGCTTCCCCTTGTCGGCAAGAATTGTCATGAAGTATTTAATTGTGCGGATCCTGATCTTCAAGCTTGTCCTAACCAAAGAGCCCTTACCTCAGACACCGCGGAAACCGAGGTGGTTGAGTTCGTGCTGCCCTCAGTCGGATCGATTTGGCTCGAATTAACCGCCTATGCACTGAAAAGCACCGAGGGCGAGACCGTCGGCGTGATCACCTATCTCAAGGATATTTCAACCAAGGTGCAGGCTGAATCGGAAAAGACGGAACTCCAGGAACAGCTTCTGCAATCCCAGAAGATGGAAGCGATCGGCCGTTTGGCCGGAGGGATCGCTCACGACTTCAACAATATGCTAACTGCTATTAAGGGAAACGCGGAGCTGCTTATTTCTTCATTAAACGATTTGGAAGGAAATAACACCTCGGTACCGGCGGATTTCCGAACATACATGGATGAAGTAGTAGCTGCTTCGGATCGAGCTCAAGCGCTTACTACTCAATTACTCACCTTCAGCAGAAAGCACGTGATGCAGGAAGAGGCGGTCAACCTCGATGAATTGCTCACAAAAATCAAACCGATGCTCCGCAGAATAATAGGCGAAGATATCAATATATCTACTCTGATATCCACACCGAAGTGTTTTGTCTTTGCGGATTCTGCACAGATAGAGCAGATAATACTAAATCTTGCCGTGAATGCTCGCGATGCGATGCCCGATGGCGGCCAGATAACATTCGAGGTTACTGATGTTCATGATGGTTCACAGCGTGAACAGGCAACTACGGACTCTCCGACTATGTTTTTATTCAGCGTCTCGGACACCGGAACCGGTCTGACGGATGAAACAAAGAAGCACCTTTTTGAGCCTTTTTTTACAACAAAGGAAGTTGGTAAAAGCACCGGACTTGGCTTGGCGACAGTATATGCAATTGTAGATCAACTCGGCGGAAGCATCATGGTAGACTCTGAGATTGGGAAAGGTACAACCTTCAGAATCTTCCTTCCTTGCGCCGTAGAGTTCAAGGAGCCGGAGTCTCAGAGCTCGACAATACCGGCTGTTGACAACCGCGGCCATGAAAAAATTCTGCTTGTCGAAGATGAGCAAATCGTAAGTGACCTCATAGTAAGAATTCTGACTCGCAGGGGTTACCAGATACTATCGGCAAAGAGCCCGGCGAACGCGATCCAGATTCTCAAGAATCAACCATCAGGTATAGACATGCTCGTCTCTGATGTGGTGATGCCCGGCATGAACGGCGTCGAACTCGCCGAAGAGTTAAAACGGACGCAGCCTGACTTGAGAGTTCTTTTTATCTCCGGCTACGCACACGATACCATCGGCTCATTAACATCCAATGAGAATGGTGTTAATTTTATCCAGAAGCCGTTCGCGCCTGACGCGCTCACCGCGAAAGTGCGCGGCATTTTAGACGAGTCATAATACAAAGGAGCAATAATGCCAGACACCGTACGCATAGGGGTAATCGGAGCCGGATCGATGGCCCGAAATGTTCATATACCATCATTCAAAGAGATCGATGGTGCAGAGGTTGTCGCGATCTGCGATCGTATCGGCTCGCGGGCTGACGAATTAGCAAAAGAGTTCGATATTCCAGCGAGGTACACACAACAGGAAAAGATGCTCGATACTGAAGAACTCGACGCGGTTGCCGTATTTGTTGAGCCTGCGAGCCTATATCATGTGACTAGGCGGTGTCTCGAAGCAAAGCTGCCCACATTGATGGAGAAACCCCCCGGCGCAACTTCTTTCCAGGCTGAATCTCTTGCACGTATCGCCAAAGAAAACGGGGTTTTCCTGGAAGTAGCCTTCAACCGTAGATACATTCCTCTGGTGAAAACGGTAGTCAGCTATGTACAGAAACGAACACGGATGTCGCAAATCGAGGGCCGCTTCATGAAACAAGGCCGCGCGGATTTCGATACCGGATCGCTGAGCGCATTTCCATCAGACACAATACACTGTGTCGATCTGGTTCGTTCTATTGCCGGATCTGAGCCGAAGTTCGCCTCAACTATCATAGATCGGATCAATGATGATGTGGACAATTCATGGAATTCGGTGTGCAAGTTTGAAAACGGAATCACCGCCACTATAAGAGCCAACTACCAAACCGGCGGGCGGGTGCACACTTTCGAGTTATTAGGTCCCGGGGTGAGTGCTTTTATCAATCTCGGATTCGCCGAAGTCGGCTGCGACGCCCGAGTAATCCTTGGATCCGGCAGCCAGGGATATTCGCTCGCCGCGACCGGCTCGGGCTCGACGGAAATCGTGGATTTTGACGGTATAGAAATCGCAGACAGTGATGAGTTCCGAAAATACTATGGGTACTTCCAGGAAGATGTGGACTTTATCGAGAGTATTCAACAGAACCGACTGCCTGAATGTACAATTGAAGACGCCGCGGGATCATTTCGGATGGTCGACATGCTGCTTGAGGCGAGACTGAACGGTTAATACAGAAATCCAGGCGAGAGTATATGTTTTCTCCTGTGATTTATCTTTCGGTTATCGTGTAGTCGTTGAAGTCAAGAATCCTCGCTGCCACGCCGTCGGTAATCCGGATAACTTGAGATCCCAGCTCGCCAGATAGAAAAGGACCGTCGAATAACTTGTCGGATTTACCACCCTGCGGATAGCTATTGTTTTCATAGGTTAGAATGGGAAGCCCGGCGTCCCAGGTAACAGCCGGAGGCGGCGACGCAAGAACTTGGGCTTTGAAATGCTCAAAATTATCCACTCCCTCCGGAGCGCGGACAACCAGAGACAGGGATGTTCGATTCGCTGAAAACCGGTACCTTTCATACTCTTGCTTATCTCTCCATATACCGTCGTCGGGAACGTGAAGAGCCAAAAAAAAATCCCCATCCTGGCCGAATAACCATCCGCCTTCTTCGCTGCGAGTAAGACATTTCGGCCAATAGAGATTCACATGAGGATATTGGACGTCTTCAGGTACCGAATAAAGCGCGACAAGGATATTCTCGTACTGGTAGACTTTTTCATATGGAGATCCAGAGATAATTTTATTCTCTGATCCAAAGATCGGTTTTTGTTTTATTACTGTGCGGGCGAGATCATTGGTATCCTGCGGGAAAAACTTTCCCAATTCAGAACCCGAAACAAATGGATGCACTGAGAACAGCAGCGAGTTCTCCGCGCTGCCGTTCCACGTAACATCAAAAGCATGCTGCTGAACCGGCGCTAGCACATCGCCGCGTAATGAACCCAGGGAGTATAAGGAAGTCATATAGGTGTACTTGTCGACCCGCGGATTCGGTTCATCCCAATATCGTATTACATTGCGAGTCCGTTTCACCTCGGTGTGGACGAACGGGAACCTTCGCCCGTTGGCCACCCTTTCCAGAATTTCCGGTGGTCGATATCCTGACTGGGCTGCAAAACCAAACCAATCATGGATTCCCCATATCAGGGGGATTCCCCCGGCGTACAGATAATGGTAGACGCTCACCCTATTAGTCCTGGTTTTATCAATCTCCGTCTCGGTCACCCGACTATGACCGCCGCACCAGGCTCCCTCGAGAGATTCAGTAAAGTAATCAGCGAGAAGAAGATCGAGGATCATTCCGGCGAGTTGATGCAGTAGTGGTTCTTTCGCGAAGTCATAGAGTAGAAGCATCGGCGTCACGTACATTATCATGTAATTGGGAGAATCATATTCCCCTTGCCCAGCCTCAGTGGTCTTTCCGGCCCAACCGATCAACCACTCCCGAGCCTCATCATAGAGGCTCTGAGTAGATCGGCCGGCGTACCATTCAGCTGCTGACGTTTCCGGCCAGGTCTGAGCGGCAAGAAGCAAGGCCGTATAATACATAACCCAATGATTCTCGGTATCTCCCCTATACACGGGATTGGTTGTCATGACCTGACGCATGGTCGCCGCCATGCTCGAAGACATCCGGTTGTTTGCGTGAAGATACAGTCCCATGAGAGGTAGCGAGTAAAACATAGAGTGCTGCGGAGATTTGAGACGCTCTCGCAGCTGTTTGTACAGCTCTTTGGTGCCCCTCCCTTCGACGATCTCCTGCGATGCCGTCGCCCAGCCCGGCCATCCGGCAATTGCCGCGGCGCGCCCGCGAAAATGGATGCGGAGATCGCGAACGCGGCGGCGGAACTCCGGATCTTCTTCTCCCCGGTAATCCTCAAAAATCCTGTCATCGTCCGGAATCTGGAGAGAACCAGGTTCCTGCGAAGGCATGACTGGATCTACTTTTCCGAGTTGTGCAATTGTTAGGTCCTGTACAAGTGCCGATTCGAAACCATGCCTTTTAAATGAAATTCCTGAATCTTCACTAACCAAGACACCGTCGTTTCCGCAGATAAACACCCGGCCGCTTTTCTCAGGATCCGCTACTACTCCATAAATGAAATATCCTTCAGGTACTCCTTCCGTGGTGACAGACCAGGATAATCCGGAGTCTCTGCTGATATACAGCCCGTTCATTGTGCCGCAGTACAGACGGTCTTCAACTACCTCGACACAAAAAACCACATCCGGCGACCCGGTAATCCTGGAAAAAGTTCGGCCGTCATCCTTCGACTCGAGAAGACCGCCGCCGTCGGTGCATAACAGGAGCCGGGCAGGCAGAGACACGACGCGGCGGACATCTGTATTTATTAATGCGGCTGCAAAATTCTTCCCTGCGTCCCGGGAGACAAATACACCACGGTCTCCGGCCACCCAAAGGGTATCGGGATCCACGGCATCCTGCCGAACATCGGCGCAGAAACGGAAAAGTGAGGTGTGCTTGAGCCGCGTCCATGCCGTGCCGCCGTCGCGGGTCTCCCATAAGCCAAATGCACTTGCCGCCCAGGCTCTATCCGGATCCCTTCTATCAATCTGAACTTTTTGAACCTCCGCCATCCCCGATCCACCGGTTAAAACCCAGTTTGCTCCGGCATCGCGGCTGATAAGAACACCGTTCCCGCAAGCCAAATAGAGCTGTGCCCCGGTGCTATCAACCGCCACGGAACTCGAAATAATTTCCGGCCAAGTCTGCGCCCGAAACCTCGCTTTGCTAATGGAGCTGACATGAAGACCGGTGGACGAGCTTTCCTTTCCGACCGAATGGCCTTGATAAAAATAGACCGGGACAAGCAGAGACCGTGAAGATCGAGTGCATGATGAGACCAGCAATACGGATAGCAAAAGTGCAGCTATGAGGATCTTTCGCATCGGAAATTTATATGTAGCTGAGGTTAGCACCTGTTACAACCGGAACAAGGTCTTCGAGGTTCGGATCTAGAAGAGCCACATGGCCGTCGTCGAGCCGTCATACCTGTGGTTTATATAACCCGTCGAGCCATGAGGAGCCGGAATAGTGAAGCAGATACGGCGCTTCTTCAAACTCGAGTTTCAGAACCGGTGCCAGTTCATCAGGCGAATCCAAGGGTAATCCGGAAATTTTCCAGCGTTTGTTTTTCATCGGTTCCACATCGAGAGCCGCTCCGGATCCGAGTATCGCTGCCGACTTTAAACCCCCACCAACTTTGGAAATAACCAGATATTCTAAAGGATAATAGAAAAGAGAGAGATAGGCCGTAGTTCCCTTTGTCGTAAACATCCCGTAATGATAACAAGGCCCCTGATTCGGATCTTCGTATATTTTACCAGGCCTGGTTCCATAAACAGCCTCGCCATTTCTCTCGAGCCAACTGCCGATCGCCTCGAGTTTCTTCCCGTCTCTTTCGATTACATGCCCCTCACTATCAGGCCCGACATTGAGCAGAAAATTCCCGCCGATTCTCACGGCCTGTATAAAGTGGTAAAGAAGTTGACCGGGTGTTTTATCCGCCACCGAATGGTGAACATTCGCCCAGTTCGGTGCGAAGTTCACGGTCATACAGGACTCCCACGCTCGCCCGCCCTCGTCGGGAGTTACGTGCTGCTCGGGAGTTCCGAAATCCTCAGGCAGACCGCTCCGATTGTTAATAAGAATGTGGGGCTGAAGAGATCTGGCCATCCCATTCAGTTCGGCGGAGCGGTAGAACTCCGCGGGAGTCGTATCGATAGGCGTGCCATCATAGCCGAAAGCTCCGGATGTGCGCTTGCCTGGTGTCTGGGAAACGTCGTACCAGAGGATATCGATATGACCATAGTTGCTCATAAGCTCCCTGATTTGCCTGTGAATCTCGTCGACCATCAGCGGCAGTTCGGAAGGATATTTCTCGGGATCCCAGAATCCTCTCCATCGCCAGTTTACCACGGAGTAATAGAACCCGATTTTCAGCCCCCGCTTTCGGGCAGCATCGACATATTCCGCTATAAGATCACGCCCCGGCCCGGTCTTGGCGGCATTGAAGTCGTGAGTTGCCGTGTCCCATAGGCTGTATCCGTCGTGATGACGGGTGGTGAGGACTATATACTTTGCGCCGGATCTTACAGCATGATCGGCAAGCTCTTCCGCCCAGTCCGCCGCAGGTTTGAAATCGTCGGCAATCCGCATATATTCATCAAGAGGCATCTGGTCCCGCACCAGTACCTGCTCGCCCCGTCCTAAAACACTATAGCAGCCCCAGTGAACAAACATGCCGAACTTTGCATCATGCCACCAGGTCATCCTTTCCTCCCGGGTCATATCCGCACCGTTACTCATATGTACCCAACTCTAATCCCTTTTCGATGAAGTACCTGTAGGACTCATAATCGACAGTGTTCGGAATCGAATGATCGCTGTGCAATACATATCCAAATCCATTCTTGACCACGGGAATTTTTTCCTCGAGCTCCATGAGGATTCTATCCTTGTCGTTTGTGTACAGTTCACGAACGTCAATTCCGCCCATGAACGAAATTTTATCTCCATACTTTTTGTGCAGTTTGAGAAGATCCATACCGGCTTTGATTTCGATAACCTGAAGACAGTCCATCCCCGCGTCGATGAGCCCCGGAACCAGCGCCTCAACGAACCCGCAGGAATGAATAATGACCGGCAGATTCTTGCTGTGAGCGTACTGAAACGTCAATTTGTGCCCTGGCTGAACGAGCTCCATGTACATGTCCGGTGACATGAACGGACGCTGCTTAAAGCCCATATCTTCATAATACCAAATCCCGTCAGGACAACCTTCTTCCTCAAACAGCAGCTCCTGCATATCCACATACATCTGTGAGAATGTCATAACCATATCCTGAATCCATTCCGGTTCCAGCGCCATACCGACAAGCATATGCTCGTGGCCGGCAACGTTCTTCATGATTTCGAATACATGCATCCCGGTCCAGGCAAAGAATCTGTTCTCCTTCCTGGCCTGCTCCTTTGCTTCGCGATAGCCCTCGAAATCGATGCGTCGCCGTTCGGCTTTGAGCTTGGGTTTCGCGAGTTCGTCCCATTCCTTTTTCGAGGTAATAGTAAAACCCACATGCTCGGGAGTAGACGCGTGCTTTTTATGCCAGCGCAGCTTCGCGCCGTTTCCATCGAGATAGAGTTCAGTATCTTCGGTCTCTTCAAGAAGCTCCCGCTCGAAATCGAGGTCTATAACCATCTTCAGAGGACCGTTCTGCCTGATATCGAGATCAAAGTGCTGGATCAGATCCTCTTCCTCTTTGATAAAACCGTCGTCGGTCCATTTCTTCTGCGTATCACCCCAGAAATGTTCGTAGAGACCGATTCTATCGACAGGTTCACGCCCCAGAATGCGGGTGATCCGCTCGCGTCCGGTAAGGATTTCCATGAGTATAACTCCTTTAAAGTTACTAGGCGGTATGAATATTCCGCGCGATAATCTGGTTTTGCTCGAATTCTGACAGCGAAGTGAAGAAGACACTCCATCCGGTAACACGTATCTGCAGAGAAGCGTGGCGCTCCGGATATTTTTGGGCATCTTTCAAAGTCTCAACATCAAATACGTTAAATTGCAAAGCGTAACCGCCCTGAAGGAAGAACGTTTTTATAAGATTGACCATGGCATCGAGACCCGCCTCCCCGCTCACCGCCGTTGGATGAAGCATCACATCCAGCACCGAACCATTAGGCGTCTCGGTGAAGTCCAGCTTTCCCACCGATCCGATCAGGCCTGTTACTCCGTTCAAATCCCGACCAAGAGCAGGTCCGACACCTGGAGCCAGAGATGTGCGGCATTTGCGGCCATCCGGCATCGCTCCGGTGAGTTTGCCCATGGTCCATTGTGTCATCAGAGTAAAAAGCGCCGCTTGGACGGGCCCTCCCCGGGCATTCGTAAAGGTATGCACCTTCGCGCAGTAGTAGTCAGCGACGCGTTTTGCCATCGTATCGGCCTGAGTATCGTTATTTCCCCACTTACCGACATGATTTAGTAAATACTGGCGCATTGGTTCATGTCCAATGAAATCCTTCCCGGTTGCCGTTAGAAGTTCGGCCATGGAAAAGCGCCTCTCGTCGAAAACGGCCTGTTTGATCGCAGAGAGAGAATCCGCTGTGTTGGCCAATCCGATGCCGACACAGCCCACACCGTTATATAAAGCGCCCCCCTCACCGATATCTTTTCCCCTTGAAATGCAGTCATGAATGGTGCCCGCCAGGAGCGGTGAAGGATTAATCTCCGGCCAATGCCGTTCATGAACACCTACATATTCGATGGTGCTGAAAAGGAGGAAATCCAGCTGTCCGGTGAAAGCGTCAAACATCTGTTCAAAGTTTTCGAAGCTCCGGGGATCGCCGGTGTGAGGACCGATCTGCTGTCCGCTAAGAGGATCTATTCCGTCATGCAGAGCGAGTTCCAGAGTTTTAGCGATGTTAATCTCGATATTCATAGTGCAGCCGGCTTCTTTACCATCAGTGGCTGGTTCGTAGCACCCGATCGGCAGGTACATACGGGCGTCTTCCCGTGTTTTGCCTCGCTTTACCTGTGCTTCGACTGCCGGCACGTCGTTCATCAGAACAAAGGAGTTGTGCCCTTTTCGAATCAGATCTGCCGCCCGCCGGTAAAGCTTGTCCGGCGTATCCGGCAGAAAACGAACCGAAAGCTTTGGATCCGGAGTATTTAATTCTTCATATGCTTCCAGCGCCGCATAGGTGAGATCGTTGGCCATAATTGATCCATCCGGATGCTGTCCGCCAAAGACAAAATTCTTGCCATTCCCCTGCCCCCGTGTTCGGGAGTGATATTTTATCCAGAAAAACTTCAATAATTCCTTAGCTTGATCCCGCGTAATCCGGCCGTCGTCTATGTCTCTGCGATAATATGAATAGAGTACGCGATCGAGATGCCCCATTGAGCGGACGGCTTCACCCTCCATTTCAATCAACTCGTGCATCAGCCACGAGAATTGCAGAGCTTCGTGAAATGTCCTGGGCGCTTTCGCAGGAACACGTCGGCAAACCGCCGCCACGGACCTGAGCCGCTGCTCATGCTCAGGGAACATCGGGATAATTTCCTCCGCGTGTCTGGAGAAACGCTCTGAAAGATCGATTGCAGCCTGATAAACTATCTCAACCGCTTTATAGAACGCTAATTGCTGTTCCGTGGCCGTCGAGCCCAGGCAGTCGCGCTGTTTCTGCACTTCCCCGATT
>JABGPX010000024.1 GCA_018644745.1 Spirochaetales bacterium | reverse complement strand
TAAGAGGCTCACATCCGGATCGCCTCTGAACTTAAACTGACCGTCCCGCTTCAAAGCGTCTTTTACCTCTTCGAGCTCCATTCCAATTCGAATGCTCGAGAAGCCTGTCGGAGGGTCGACGCTGCTTGCCGACGGATCGGCATCCTGTGCGTCCGCGGTCTGGGCAAATACCTGGGGAGATAGAAATATCGAAAGCAGCAAGCATGCTGCAAATATGGTGAAAACTCTTGCCGATTTATCATTTACTCTCATTACGGCTCCCTGCGACTCCCCTCAATATAAATAATTGGATGCATCGAAGTTCTTCGATATACCCTTATCATATGTATCGGTTAAAATCGGTCGGTCATTGAACGGTGAGCAATATGCTGTTACCTTTATTGAAGCGTTTGAAAAAAAGGTGGGCGTTGTATGAAATATCTGTTTGCGATTCTGATTTTCCTGGCATTGATGGTTTCGTGTATGACTTCGGAAGGTTCCCTGTTCGAAACAGTGGTATCCGCGGAATCCGGAGCAACCGAAGAGCCTGATGGATCTGAGGAATCGGAAGAACCGGAAGAAGGCCAGCCGTCTGAGGAAGAAGTTGAAGAGGAAATTGGTCTTCGAATAGAAACCTATCCGGATGACGCGGTTATCTTCCTGAACAATGTCGTAATAGGCACAAGTCCTCTGCTTGTCGAGCCGGATAGCGGGACATATAAAATTACCGCAGATAAAGACGGGTATTACGCAAAAACCATATGGGTGAAATACGAAGAAGGCAGCATGCTGATCGTAGAGATTGAACTGGAAATGATCACCGGCTATCTCTATCTCGAGGTTCTGCCTCCCGGTGCTTCGGTGTACCTAAACGGCGGGTCGATCAGCACCGGCGTAACCGAATTGCAGATTGGCCGGCATAATCTTCTCGTGAGATCATTTGGATATGAGGACTGGCGCGGGGCAATTACGATTGCCGAAAAACAGACCACAAAAGTCGAAGCAGAGCTCAAGGAAGCTGTGTTTACGCTTTCGGACCTCAGAGTCTCGAGAAGAATATTCAATCCGGGAAACCCGGGAAAACTGGGTACGACCCGAGTCAACTTCGATGTTAATTCATGGGGAAACGGTGAATTTGTTGTTAGCCAGGCGGGAGGTGGAATCGTGTACTCAAGACCCCTCACAGGCTTTACGACATGGGAACAAAGTCTGGAATGGGACGGCCGAGATTCTGTCGGACGAGTGCTTCCGGACGGAGAGTACACCGCGCGAATCGAAGCGAGTGGTCTAAAAGAGCAGGAGATGAAGTCGCTCATGACGACCCTTACGATCGACAGCACCGCGGTTATTAGTTACCGGAGCGTTCTGAGCGGAGTAAGCGGCCTGCTTTTTTCATCTGAACCGGGGGTACTTCCAAGAGGCAGTTTTCAGATAGACGCGGGTATGATGGGTCACTATAGTCCGGCTCTTGGTATCAGCAGGTATCCGACCCATATTTCGGTACGCGTCGGCACCGACAACGGAAGCGAAATTGATCTGCACGGCGGTATTTACGTGGGCTCTGAGGACAATATGCCTTTTTTTGCGGGAATTGGATACAAAGTTCAGCTGCCGGGGTCGAGCATCGTAGATTTCGGTATCACAAGCAAACTTACATACGTCGGGAATACCACGATTGATACCCTGGTCAATTACACCGGCCTCAGCGTGGGTTTCACATCAGCGATACAAGCTGGTCCACTCATTTTCATGCTAAATCCGGATATCCTGGTATCACCCTACAAAGTCAGCTATGCGGGTATTCCGGCCACCCCATCATTTTACGCGTGGG
>JABGPX010000462.1 GCA_018644745.1 Spirochaetales bacterium | reverse complement strand
CAAAAACGGGCGTATGAGTGTTCCCGGGCATGGTTATGTCTGAATGAATATCATCTGAAAGAATCAGAAGGCCGAACTCGCCGCAAACCGCCGTAAGCTCCTCCAGTTCATCACGCCGCCAAACCCGGCCGACAGGATTATGCGGGTTACACAGGAGAAGGGCTTTGGCTCCCTCTGAAGCGGCCTTTCGCAGATTAGCGAAATCGAAGGAATACTGCCCGTTCACTTCCTGAAGGGGGTTCTCCACAGCTCTTCTGCCGTTCATTTCAATGGTCGGGCCAAAAGGATAATAGACCGGGGGCTGGTATATTATTGCATCCCCAGGGCTTGTCAGCTCCTGTATCGACAATGCCAGCGCAGCCAGCACTCCCGAAGCAGGAAGGAGCCACGGTGTTTCTATCCTTATTCCCTGACGATCTAACAGCCAGGAGATGTACAAATCCTTAAGTTCCTTGCCGGAATCGAGATAGCCAAAAATCCCGTGCCGGGTTACATCATCCAGAGCGGCGAGAATCTCAGGAGCCGCGGGGAAATCCATATCGGCGACCCACATCGGCAGAATGTCCGCTCGATCGGTGCTAATCGACGATAAATTCCATTTAGCGCTCCTGGTATCACGACGGTTTATTATTCGATCAAAACGGGAATTCCCGGGGAGGCTCACGTATATTCCGGCATCATGGAGCCATGGGCTTCAAACAGATCGTCGCAGAGCGAACGGATCTCATCAAGGGTAAGCTCTGAAGAGGTGTGCGGATCTAGCATCGCCGCTTGATAAACCGTATCCCTTTTTCTGGTCCGGTTTGCTTCGATGGTGAGAAGCTGGGGATTGATGTTTGTACGATTCAGGGCGGCGCATTGCTCCGGCAGATCGCCTACAAAACAGCCTTGCACTCCATTTCGGTCGACGAGACATGGGATTTCTACGCACGCCGCGGCAGGAAGGTTTGTAATGAGCCCTCGGTTCATGATATTCCCATGGATTCTATAGGGAACCCCGGTTTCTATGGCCTCCATAATGTAAGAACCATATTCATGGGTCCGTTCATGGGATAACTCCGGGTTATCAACCATAGTACGGCTCATTTCATTCCAGGTGGCGATCTGATCGACGCATCTTCTCGGATACTCATCCAGGGGAATACTAAACTCGTCGATGAGCTCCGGATGAGTCCTCTTTATCCAGTATGGGGTATATTCGGCATTGTGCTCTGAGGATTCGGTTACATAGTAACCAAAGTGGCGGATACCATCCATTCGAACCATATCATTGTATTTTTCGGCACCCGGTTTCCGTGCGGCGGTGACTTTCTCCGCAGCTCTCACCTTAATTTCGGGATACAGATCTTCGGCGCCGTCAGACACTTCAAGAAGCCAGGCCATGTGATTGATGCCTGCGACATGCCACCGCAGCCGTTCCTCGGGCACGGAAAAATCAAGATTCTTCAGCAGGCTTCGCGCGCAGCCCTGGACCGAATGGCAAAGACCAACACCGCGTACCGAGCTGTCGGTAAGCAACGCACCGGTGAGCATGGCCATAGGATTTGAATAGTTGAGAAACCATGCATCCGGACACGCTTCTTCAATGTCTCTGGCGAAATCGAGTACCACCGGAATGGTTCTGAGACCTCGAAAGATTCCCCCGATCCCAAGGGTGTCGGCGATAGTTTGCCGCAGACCATATTTCTTCGGTATTTCAAAATCTATAACGGTTGAGGGTTCGTAACCGCCGACCTGTATCGCGTTTATAACATAGTTGGCGCCTTCTAATGCTGCTTTCCGTTCTCCAACACCAAGATGAGCGCATATTTTCGCACGCCCCTCATTTACATTATTATTAATAGTCCCTAGCATTCTCTTTGATTCGTCTAGACGAGTTGCGTTTATGTCATAGAGTGCTATTGTGCTGTCCTGAAGAGCCGGAGTAAGCATCGAGTCGCCAAGTATGTTCTTCGCGAAAATGGTGCTCCCGGCGCCCATAAATGTAATTTTGGCCATATTATCCCCTAGAAAAAATATGGCCAATAGTAGTTGATCCCGGCTCCCCCGACAAGGGAAAAGAAAAAAAACGGACTACCATGCTCACCACAATAATCCGATTCTAATTCCAATATTAAAAACTAATTGGCTTCGGCGATTTCTTTTCCCAGTAATTCCTTGTTTATAACTTCTTCGAGAGCTTTTTTCGGAAGTGCCCCGGCTGCCATTTGGGGCTGCCCATCCTTAGGAATGAAAAGGAGACTCGGAATACTCTGAATACCAAAAGCGCCTGCAAGTTCCTGTTCGGCATCGGTGTCTATCTTATAGAAATCCACCTTTCCCTCATATGCTTCCGAAAGTTCTTCTATAATCGGTGCCACCATTTTGCACGGTCCGCACCAGTCCGCATAGAAGTCTATCACGGCCGGATTCTCGCCCTTGAAGCTCCACTCTTTGTTGTTTTCGAAATCGAAGACCTTTTTTATAAAAGTTTCTTTTGTAAGATGCTCACTCATTTTATTCTCCATAACGCTGTTCTTATATATAGTTTACACTATATTGGGTCTGTTGTCAAGGATTCATCAAATTAAACTGGCATTTCAAAAAACCATCCTATATAATCATTACAGCACATCGAAAACCCTCCTTTGTTCTGCCAATAGAATGCTTTCCCATAAAATATCGGTGTTTTTCGTATGTGCCGCGGGTCAAAATAGCAGTTAAAAGAGAAACACGTCATTCTCCATGTAAGAGGTTATAGGGCACATCGAAAAACCCACCTTTTGTTTTGCCGACAGAATGGTTACCATATAAATCGGGGTTTTTCGTATGTGCTGCAGGTCAAAGCAGCAGTAAAAAGAGGTGCCTCTAGGGAGCCGTTTTGAAAGAGTATTTTGTAAATGATACATATAACACACCCGCGAAGACCGGCTTCATGCCTCTGGATTGGATTTTGCTACGTAGCAGATGGGCCTTACTGGTGAAATTCATGTTCATAGTCTTCAGATCGCGCAGAAAAGCTCTCCAGGAAAATTATGACGACAGCGCATGGGCCGATAGTTCCTACGACTGCCTCTATCTCATGGAAAAGGTCGGCGGCAAGTTCTCGGTAGCCGGTTTAGATCATATCCGAAATCTCGATGGCCCGGTCGTCTTCATCGGGAATCACATGAGCACTCTCGAGACCCTAATCCTTCCCGTACTCATCGCCCCGCTCCGTCGCGTTACGTTTGTGGTGAAGGAGAAGCTGGTAAAAGGTCCGGTTTTCGGCCCGGTAATGCGCTCGAGAAAACCAATCACTGTGGGCAGGACCGATCCGAGGAAAGACCTCGAAGCAGTACTTACTGAAGGGGAAAAAAAACTCTCCGAGGGCAGCTCGATTATAATATTCCCCCAGAGCACCCGCAAAGTTAACTTCAATCCGCGACATTTCAACAGTCTCGGGGTGAAATTAGCAAGAAACTCTGGGGTGAAGGTTGTTCCAATAGCTCTGAAAACCGATTTTTGGGAGAATGGCAAGATTCTCAGCGGTTTCGGCAAAATTAGGAGAAAAAGAACTATCCATTTCGAATTCGGCGCTCCTCTCTCAATCAAAGGACAGGGGAAAAATGAACATAAGCAAGTTGTTAAATTCATCACCTCCCGACTGGCAAAATGGGGAAGCACAATACAGGACGGAGCACAATAAACCGGGTGCTCGACTTCGCAAATTGGACAAAGGGAGGTTTTACTCTCTGCTCCTTTTGTTAAAGCGGACCACTAAGTGAACGGTGGCGGGACCATCGGAGAGGTTCTCCATTGAATGCTCGATATCGCAATGATATGTGGCAAAATCACCGGCGTTTAATTCAGTAGTATTCTCGCCTGCCCGAATTCTTACCGTGCCGTCTATTACGGTTACATACTCCTTAGTTCTCGGAAAATGGGGCGCCGAATCCAGGCTTCCTCCCTTCTCAAATGTAAGCAGATACATCTCGAGATCTTCGACGAGAGATACCGGGGATAGAACCTTCATATGCAATCCAGCTTCATCGGTTTCAAGAGCCGTTATTTCTTTTCTTCTTGTGACACGAAAACTGCGCCCGGCCTCACCGCCGCCGGCCAGAAGACCATTTATCTCTACGTTTAAACCCTGAGAGATTTTCCACACTGTCGCGACTGTTGGATTCACCTTCTCTGATTCTATTTGAGACAACATCGCCTTTGAAACACCACTTTTCTCCGAAAGAACATCGAGGGTAAGTCCCTGTTCTTTCCGGATACGCTGAATGTTTTGTCCGATTAACGGAGGTTTAATAGGTTCCATAGTTTCCTTGACACCAATTACGTTGTTCAATATACTTAACTTAAGTTTGATATATTTTACCCGGATAGCGCTACATTGTCAAGTGGACTGCGGGTTGAGAGGTAAATCCTGATGAAAAAAATACTCCTTACGGGCTCCCTCGGGCAGCTTGGATCGGAATTTGCCGCGGCACTTCGAAATCGATATGGCAGCGCGAATGTAATAGTAACGGATATTCGGGACGATGCGACAAAGCCTGAGCTGATACAATCCGGCCCCTTTTATAAAGTTGACTGCCGGGATGCGAAGGAGTTGGCTGCGATTGTAAAAGAACACAGCATAGATACTATATACCACCTGGCGGCTCTTCTTTCCGCCACCGCCGAGCATCTTCCTCAGAAAGCATGGGACATAAACATGAACGGCTTATTTACGATTCTGGAAATTGCCCGAGAGAACAGATGCGCGGTTTTCACGCCAAGTTCAATCGGCGCATTTGGACCGAATACACCTAAAGACTACACTCCGCAGGATACTATTCAGAGGCCTACCTCAATGTACGGAGTAACAAAAGTCGCCGGGGAATTGCTCTGTGACTACTATCACAAGAAATACGGTGTAGACACCCGCGGTGTCCGCTACCCCGGGATCATTTCCAATGTCACTCCGCCCGGAGGAGGAACTACCGACTACGCTGTTGAAATCTATTATCAGGCGGTAGAAAACAAAAAATACATCTGTTTTTTGGCAGGTGATACATATCTCGATATGATGTATATGCCGGATGCAATAAAGGCAGCGATGGATCTTATGGAAGCCGATCCAGATCGGCTTCGTCATCGAAACGCCTTCAATGTAAGCTCGATGAGCTTCTGTCCGGAAGACCAGGCGGCGTATATAAGAAAATACATACCTGAGTTTGAAATATCGTATCTGGTTGATCCGGTCCGCCAAGCTATCGCCAACTCCTGGCCCAACAGCCTCGAGGATTACGCGGCTAGAGTGGAATGGGGATGGGAACCGGACTATGATCTCGATACAATGACCCAGGACATGCTGAAGGTTTTGTCATCGGACAATGAGAGAAGGAGGGGTGTTTAATGTTTGGTAAAATGCGAGAGGATCTTACACTTGAGTTTGCGAGATTAAGATCTTCGGGACTTTTCAAGAAGGAAAGGGTCATTACTTCTCCCCAGGGTTCGAAGATAGATGTCGAAGCTGGAGGGCAGGTGCTGAACTTCTGCGCAAACAATTACCTGGGTCTGTCGGCTCACCCGGAAATTGTGGATGCGGCCAAGCAGGCTATGGACCGCTGGGGTTATGGCCTTTCCTCCGTAAGGTTTATCTGCGGCACTCAGGGACTTCACAAGGAATTGGAGGAGAAAGTATCGGAGTTCCTAAAAACCGAAGACACTATTCTTTATGCGGCCTGTTTCGATGCGAACGGCGGTGTTTTCGAGCCCCTACTTAGCGCTGAAGACGCGATAATTTCGGACGAACTGAACCACGCCTCAATCATCGATGGTGTGCGATTGTGCAAAGCCAGCCGATACCGCTATCGCCACTCCGATATGGCTGATCTTGAGGAGAAGCTCAAAGAAGCAAAGGGGTGTTCCTATCGCATCATCTGCACCGACGGTGTGTTTTCCATGGATGGGGACATTGCGCGGCTCGATGAAATCTGCGAACTGGCAGATCGCTACGACTCCCTGGTGATGGTCGATGATTCACATGCTACCGGATATATCGGGCCGACCGGGCGCGGGACACCCGAGCTCTTTGGTGTCGAGAATAGAATCGACATTATTACGACTACCTTCGGCAAGGCCCTGGGCGGCGCATCCGGAGGATGTACCTCCGGCCGCGGCGAAATTATTGAAATGCTCAGACAGCGCTCGAGGCCGTACCTTTTCTCAAACACCTTGGCTCCGGCGGTGGCCGGTGCGACTTTGAAGGCCCTCGAGCTGGTAGATAGCTCGCCGGTTTTGCGGGGCACCCTCGCGGAAAATGCGTTGTACTTCAAAGCTGAGCTTCGCAAGGCGGGTTTTGATATTGTTGAAGGTGATACCGCGATTATCCCCGTAATGCTCTACGAGGAACCTCTCGCCGTTGAATTCGCCGACCGGCTTCTGTCCGAGGGAATCTATGTAATCGGATTTGTTTATCCCGTGGTCCCCACTGGCAAAGCAAGAATACGGGTACAAGTATCAGCGGCCCACTCGACGGAAGATCTCAATGCCGCTCTAGCAGCCTTCAAGAAAATCGGTTTGGAGCTAGGTGTCATCTAACCCGGCTCTCCTTGAATCAATGAGCGTCGAGCCAGGTACGTCCGGCGCCGACCTCAACGACAATAGGGACGTTTAGAGGAAGAGCGCCGACCATGCCGTCGGTAACAATCTGGGTTACTATTTCCCGCTCTTCTTGAAGAACTTCGAATACCAGTTCATCGTGTACTTGAAGCAGCATTCTGGATTCGAGCCCCTTTTTAACAAGATTGCTTTGAATTATTGACATCGCCCGCTTAATCATATCCGCAGCGGTTCCTTGAATCGGCGCGTTTATAGCATTTCGTTCTGCGCCGCTTCGCGCCGCAGCGTTCCGTGAGTTGATTTCCCTCAAATAGCGGCGCCTGCCGGTAATGGTTTCAACATAACCGTTGTCATGAGCGAAGGAAATTGTCTCCTCCTGCCATAACTTCAGCATCGGATATTGAGCAAAGTAATTATTTATGAGATCTGCCGCCTCGCCGCGGGACAGGTCGGAGCGTTCTGAAAGGCCAAAGGCAGAGATGCCGTAGAGTATGCCGAAATTCACAGTTTTTGCGTGGCGGCGCATATCCGCGGTTACTGTTTCCTCCCCCGTATCAAACAGTTTCATAGCGGTGGCGGTATGAATATCGATATTTTCCTCGAAAGCCTTAATCATTGCGCTCTCTTTGCTCAAAGCTGCCGCTATACGAAGTTCGATCTGAGAGTAGTCTGCTGCGAGCAGCAGGTACTGGTCACCCTCAGCGACGAAGGCCCGGCGTATCTCCTTCCCGGAATCGGTTCGAATGGGAATATTCTGTAGATTCGGATCGTGAGACTGCATGCGCCCGGTGGCAGTAACCGCCTGCTCATATGATGTATGGACTCTACCTGTACGCTCGAAAATGGCTTCCGGAAGCATATCGACGTAGGTGGACTTAAGCTTTGTCATCATCCTGAATTCAAGGATTTTCTCGACTATCTCATGCCGGGGAGCTAATCTGCTGAGAACCTGCTCATTTGTAATATACTGGCCCGTCTTTTTTGTCCGTTTCGCGTTGGAATCGAGTTTGAGTTTATCGAACAGAACTTCTCCGAGCTGCTTGGGGGATTTAATATTAAATGATTCACCGGCAAGTACTTCGATCCTGGCGGAAACTCGTTCGATATCGATTACCAGCTGTTTCGACAATTCATCGAGGGCCGACACATCAACCTTTATTCCCGCTCGTTCCATTTCCACGAGAACCGGCAGCAGAGGACATTCAATTTCGGAAAAGATTTCCATCTGACCGAACTCGGCAAGGCGGGACGTGAAATGCTCCTTCAACTGGAATGTAATATCCGTATCCTCGCAAGCGTATTCTGAGATTTTCTCTATTGGAACTTCCCTCATAGTTTTCTGTTCTTTGCCTTTCTCTCCAATGAGTTCCTCGATGTGAACGGTCTGGTAGTGAAGATACTCCTCAGCAAGAGCATCCATTGTCCTCCGCATATCCGGCACGCAGAGGTAGGCGGCTATCATGGTATCGAAAAATGGTCCGGCGACCTTAATATCATGCCAGCGTAAAACCGATAGATCAAACTTGATGTTATGGCCGATTTTCAGGCAGTCGGGATTTGAAAAGAAAGGAGCGAACTCATGCAAAATCGCAATCGCGTCGTTCCGATTATCGGGCACCACGAGGAAATGCCCTTTTCCTTTTACCCAAGTAAATGCTATTCCCACAATCTCGCAGATTTTTTCATCCAGTCCGGTGGTCTCCAAGTCAAAGCAAACTTCCTTGCGTCCCTCGAGCTGCCTCAGTAGCTCTTGTCTCTCCCCCGCGGTAGCTGCGACGCCGTAATTGTGTTCGGTTGTATCAAGGTTTTTAATTTCCATCCCGCCGACGGATTCGCCGCTTTCAAAGAGAGCGCCGGTAATATCGGCATACTCAGCACCAAGGAGACGGCGGCCGATGGTGGCAAACTCGAGTTCACCGAACAGCTCGTTGACAGCCGCCACATTCCATTCTTTTCTAATCAAGTCGTCGAGCGATTGCTTTATGGGAACATCCCTCACGATAGTAACAAGCTCTTTCGAGAAAAAGGCCTTCTCACGATTCGCTTCAAGGTTCTCTTTCTGTTTCCCTTTCAGTTCTTCGAGATGCTGGTATACGCCTTCCATCGATTGATATTCAGAAATAAGCTTCTGAGCGGTCTTTTTCCCGATTCCGGGAACACCGGGGATATTATCGCTTGCGTCACCCATGAGACCAAGAATATCTATTACCTGATCTGTATTCTGGATTTCCCATAACTCGCAGATCTCGGGAATCCCGAGTATTTCCAACCCTCCCCCGCTGGACGGTTTGCACATATAGGTATTCTGTGCCACCAACTGGGCATAGTCTTTGTCCGGTGTCACCATATATGTTGTAAAACCTTCATTCTCGGCGGTGTGGGCAAGGGTTCCTATGACATCATCCGCCTCCCATCCCGGATATCTCAGCGCCGGAACCATAAAGGCTCCGCAAAGCCGGTCTATATAAGGCAGAGCTATCTGCAGATCTTCGGGCATCGCATCTCGAGTCTCTTTATATTCCTTATATATCTTGTGCCGATGTGTCGGCTCGGGAGTATCAAAGACTACGGCGATATGAGTAGGATCATAGGTCTGCAGGAGATCCGCAAGGGCGTTGGCAAACACATAGATCGCCGAGGTATTGACCTTTTTTCTCGTGAATCGCGGGTTTCTGGTCATTGCGAAATGCCCGCGATACGCGAGAGCCATTCCATCAATAAGAATTAAGGTTTTTGCTTTATCAGACATTCATGCCACTCCCGCGGTTTTGGTGAGTAAGAGTGTAGCTAGCGCGCTGTTAAAGGGCAAGAGAATTGCGGATACATCGATAAACCGCATCTTGTCATCGAAGCTGCGGTCAAAGCAGCGGCAATTGGAGATGAGACAGGATAATCAGCCGCTTTCCGGGTAGCGTTCCCGAACCTGTTTGATTTGAGGCATTATATCAAAGAAAATATCCACCAATTCAGGATCGAACTGCCTGCCCGAGTTCTTCTTTACTTCATCGAGAACATCGTCAAACGCCCAGGCATTTTTATACACGCGATGGGAGCAAAGAGCATCAAATACATCCGCGATCGCAACAATACGTCCGAAAAGAGGTATTTCTTCCCCCTTTCTCGGGCGTTTGCCAATCCGGTTCATGAGTTTCTCGGAATCTTCTTCGTTAATATCGATATATCCGGGATATCCGGTTCCGTTCCACCACTCATGGTGGGTAAGAGCCACTTCCTGGGCGATACCGTCAAACTCGGACTGGTTGTCATTAAAGAGACGCGCTCCCTGATACGTATGTGTCTGCATTATCAGACGCTCCTCAGGAGTAAACGGCCCCGGCTTTTTCAGAATGACATCAGAAATGGCGACTTTGCCTACGTCGTGAAGCATCGCCACCATTCGCAATATATCCCGGGTCTGTTCGCGTTCTCTGCTGTCAACCTCGTGATTGTACGCCCATCGGTCGTATATCTCGACTGCGTATGATGCGACCCGGTTTACGTGAGGCCCCGTCTCGGTGGGGTCCCTTAATTCAGCCATGCTATTCATTCGAAGGAGAATCGCCCTGGTCATCTGAGCGCGCTGTAGGGCAATAGCCGCATTGGCTGCGAAGTGGTCGGCGAATAACTCATCGGTTTCGCTATAGCTGGTAATCTCGCCTTTTTCGTCTACCGGGTTAATAAGCTGGAGCACCCCGAGTATTTCGCCGGTATTTGTTCGAAGGGGAAAAGTAAGAGTTGCTATTGTTTTGTATTGAGTAATCTTGTCATATGATGGATCGAAACTATAAGGAGCATTCCTATCTATGTCGTACATATCCGCGATATTGAGAATTTCTCCCGTATCCGCCGCATATCCGGAAACAGAATTTTTGTTGATGTCGACACTGAAAAATGAATAAATAAGCTTCTGTCCGGCAGGCAGCAATTTCTGCTTCGTTTCATTTTGAGCATATCGAAAATCTAACTTATCGCCGTTTCTTATATAAATTGTACCCGCGTCGGCGCCGACCGCTTTTCTGGCCTCGTTCAGGATTCGCTGAAGCAGGATGTCGAGATCCTGAATTTTATTGAGATCTGAATCTATACTAATAATCTGCTTGAGCCGCTGATTTTCGTTCTGCATCGTGCCTGATCCTTAAAGCCCGTCCAACCCGGACACTCTTGAATATCGGCACAATAATCCATTAAAGCTATAAATATTGCCTAAATTTGCTCAGTCAATATACCAATCAGTAATTTTTACTGTCTCGATATCCACAACCTCATCAAAGGAAAAGAGCTGGAACTCTACGGACAAGAAGATGACTGTGGCAGGCGGAATACCACGGTCATCGTATATCGTTCGAAAGTAAGACGCTTCATCAGT
>JABGPX010000125.1 GCA_018644745.1 Spirochaetales bacterium | reverse complement strand
CATCCACATACTCCCATTGCCAAATCTGCAGCCGCAGTTGTCTCTCGTATTCGCGTGCTTTTGGATCAGCGGTTTCGAGCCTGTGTTCCGGCACAACTTCGTTCCAGTACAAATCGTGCATACACAGCAGCACTGGTATACGGCAGGACTCCAGGCGGTTGATCTTCCGCCAAAGCGTCCTACGTTCCTCCTGTGCCGGATGGGCCGCTATATCTCTGACCTGCTTTGCGAGTTCTCTCAAGACTCCCGCATCCTGACTGTCTATACTCATTCTTACCTCGGTTTCACGGCTTAAAAAATCGCGGTAACACATACCAGTTTTAATGTTTTGAATTCCAGGGGCTTGAAAGAAAGCTTGATGGTACTTTGGGATCCAGACTCAAACCTGACTTCTTCAAGGTTTTGCTCAAGAGCGTTGCAGAGAAATACTTGGTTTATTGGGAATGATATTCGAATCGAGAGCTCCTGTGGCTTGTCGGTGCAAGCCCACAACCGAACAATATATCCTGGATCCGCCTCCGCCGCTTTCATTGCTGAGATATGTACATCCGGACTGTTGAGCTCAATCAACGGCTCGCCTATTTTCCAACCGGGCGGGCGCTGCTCTCCTATATTCTCAGTTCCGGCCGGAATACAAAGTGCACGAAGAGGGCGATTGAGAACTTGCGCGTTTTTCACAACGTCGGAGCCGCTCCATCTTCCCGCATGGGGGTAAAGTGCATAGGCAAAATCAAAGGCTCCGAGACCGGCTATCTCGCCGGACCGGATGAGAGGCGCGCGCATCAAACTAAGTCGAACCCGATGCCCGTCGATGTCATATCCATATTTACCGTCATTTAGAAAAGCCAGTCCAATTATATCATCTGAATAATCGAGCCATCGTTGCATTGGAAGATCAGGCTCGGGGCGTGAATCACCCGCCTTTACCAAATCCTCAAGGGCGGATTGATCATCGATAACTTTTTTATCGGGAGGAACATTGGACCGTTCAGAAACACCGTAGGGCATTTCGCAGATATGGGTATCCGCCTCGAGATTCAAATGAAACTCGGCCTTGAGAAAAGCCTCTGCTGCAGACCAGATGCCGTATGAATGAAACTCGAGCACAGGAGAGCCTTCACGCAATGTTATCTCCTGCTCAAATACCGTTGGCCCCATTCCAGGGCATAGATCCATCTTCCGCGAAACGACCACAGTCTGCCTTACAGAATTATATTTCTTCCAGATAACAGAGGTTGTTCCAACCGGAGCGAATTTTCTCTCTGAAAAAGAGATGTGCCAGGGATCCCAGCGGTGATCGGGTCCATGAGCGTAATTATTAGCATCTTCATATATCTCAATATGGTTTCCAGGATGCCGACGGGGGATAAACTCATGGCCGGGATTTTTCAAATATAAGCTGATGACATTCCCGGTAATGCTGTCCAGCTCCGCCTTGAGGCAGCTGTTTTCTAGAACAAACGGCCGATCACTCAGATCCTGTAAGTCGTAAGAATCCGTATCAGTTCTCTTTATATAGAATACATTAATAGACATTGGCGGCAGCGGCATCTCCGGAAGAAAAGACACCACAGGACTCCCGGCAGTAGTGACATCAGTCTCAACCCGCAGTTCATTATCGAAGGCATCGGAAACCGTATATACGCCGCCTTCGGCTTTCGGGAAATAAGATATCAGATCATCACGTGAGAATGAATGACTATTGGCGACAAGAATCGGATGCCATCCCTCTCGGCCCGGTACTTCAATATTGCTCCCAAATTCACCGATAATTTGGGTGATTAACCGGCTGACCTTTGAATCAATGCTTTT
>JABGPX010000285.1 GCA_018644745.1 Spirochaetales bacterium | reverse complement strand
CGATTGAAAATGTTTGAGTAGAGAAGTATTTCCCGCATGTGTTGCAGCGGAAACGTTGGACGGTACCGAATGCGTAAGTTTCGTAAGTACCAGCCGAACGGTACCAATTCTGTGATCGATGTTTGAGATAATGGTTCGTGCAAGAAGAACGGGGACAGAATAGGGGGCGATTCATCAAAAAACTCCTTTTTGTGACAGGTACGGTTATTACCTGTTACCGCAAAAGGAGTTGATCTGATTCAATCTAGCAAGCTTTGGGGCATTTACTAAGGATTGCCACGAGCCCCCGCTCTGCTTAGAATCAAATACACATAAGGAAGGGAAAACAATATATGTCAAAACTCGCGCTTATTCAGGAATACCTCAAAGCCGAAAAAATAGACGGCTGGCTTTTATACGCTTTTCGCGATCAGAATCCTATTGCTCTCTCCGTATCCGGTCTTCCATCTGCGGGAAGTCGGCGATGGTTTCTCTGGATACCGTCTGCCGGGCGACCGGTTTGGATCGCTCATCGAATCGAAAAATCGAATTTCATTGATCTTCCAGCGGACCTTCAGGGCGATGTGAAGCTGTATGTGAGCTGGCAGGAAATCGAAGCCCTGCTGAAAAGTACGCTGCGGGTCGGTGAAAAACCCGCTGAGTACATACTCATGGAATACAGCCCCGAGAATGCTATTCCCTACGTAAGCAGGGTGGACGCGGGAATAATGGAACTGGTTAAGCGCAACGCAGGCGTTGAGATCGCGAGCAGTGCGGATATGGTTCAGATTGCCGTTGCCACGATAAATCCCGAGCATTTGGCCGGGCAGAAACGAGCGGCCGATTTATGCCTCGAGGTTAAGGACGCGGCTTTTGCCTGGATCGGCGAGCAGCTTCGAAGTGATACACCGGTCACGGAGTATGATGCTCAGCAGCAGGTGGCGAAGCTTTTCAGCGAGGCGGGCATGGATCCTCTCTCATCAATCGTAGCGGTAAATGCGAACGCCGCCGACCCTCATTACTTCCCGAGCGAAAAACTGCACAGCCGGATAAAAAAAGGCGACGTTGTGCTTATCGATCTCTGGAATCGTGAGAAGGGAGATCCGGAAGCCTGCTTCGCCGATCTTACGTGGACCGCGTATTGCGGAGAAGTTACTCCTCCCCGGGTAGCCGAGATCTTTAATATCGTCAGCCGGGCCCGCGACAGAGCTGTCGAGTTTATTCAGGAACGGATCTCGGAAGGAAGGGATGTCTACGGTTATGAGGCCGATGACGCCTGCCGCGAGGTAATCGAGAATGCAGGATACGGCGAAGCATTCTTTCATCGCACCGGTCACAGCCTTGGCCCCACCGGGCATTATATAGGGGTTAATATCGACAATCTTGAAACACAGGACAGACGAAAAATCCTCCCCGGAGTTATGTTTTCTATCGAACCGGGGATTTATGTGCCGGATTTTGACTTTGATGACTCCCAGCCGGCAAAGGGACTGGGTATCCGCAGCGAAATCGACTGTTATGTTCACGCCGATAGAATTGAAGTAACCACCCTGCCGCTGCAAACCGCGGTTGCGCCGCTGCTCGCAGATTGATTTGTAGCCGTTCCGCGCGGTATTATAGCGCGGACACGGCTATTTTTATGCTCAAACAAAAAAGGGGTTCCCGAATGACAAAGCTGTTTTTAGAAGACCTTGTGTTGGAAGGTGCCGATATCGGTCCCTCTAATCCGCTTCCTCCTCTCGCTACTAGACCGGATCTGCATGAAATTGAAATTGATCCGAAGGCACCGCAGGAAATGAAAGCCCATATCGGGTATGGCAATAGAACTTCCCCGTTGCCCTATACCCTTCAGGATGGTTATTCCAGGACAAAGAGAACTATGGCGATGAAAACCGCGGTGCTGGAAAATGAGCACTTGAAAGCCACCTTTGCCTTGGAGTACGGCGGCCGGCTGTGGTCGCTTTTTGATAAGAAGCGAAACCGCGATCTGGTAGACAGAAATCCGGTGTTTCAGCCGGCGAATCTTGCTATTCGAAATGCCTGGTTCAGCGGCGGTGTAGAATGGAATATAGGTCTTCGAGGGCACTCTCCATTTACCTGTTCAAGCCTTTTCGCGGCGCGGGTAGAGAATGAAGGAGCGCCGATACTGCGGCTCTATGAGTTTGAGAGGATGAGGCAGGTGCCGTTTCAGATCGATTTTATACTGCCCGATGATTCCGAGCTGCTGTATGTGTATGTCAAAATTACCAATCCTCATGAGGAAGAGGTGCCGATGTACTGGTGGTCGAACATCGCTTTTCCCGAACATGAAAAAACCCGGGTTATTGTACCTGCCGAGGAAGCTTTCAGATTCGGCTATGGGAAGAAGGGGCTTACATTAAAGCCGATTCCGGAAATCGAAGGAATTGATGTAACCTACAGCAGAAACCTTGGCCATTCCGCGGACTTTTTTTTCAATACCGCTCCGGAGCAGCGTAAATGGATTTCAGCATTTGACCAGAACGGCAAGGGTCTTTTTCAGACTTCCACGGACAGGCTTATCGGTCGTAAGCTTTTCGTGTGGGGCAGCGGCCCTGGCGGGAACGCCTGGCAGGAATTTCTTGCCGCGCCGGGCGAGGCATATATAGAAATCCAAGCCGGGCTTGCGAGAACTCAGATGGAGCATATCCCCATGCCAGGGGGAGAAACATGGGATTGGCTCGAAGCTTATGGCGGAATAGATACCGAAACTGAGGTCGTACACGGTGACAACTGGAAAGCCGCCTACACTATTGTAGATGAAGCTATTGAGTCCGTTTTGCCCCGCCTGGAGATGGAACGCCATTTTGAGTCCGCGAAAGCTTCGTCTCTGCTGAAAATTACCGATGTGCTTCATCGGGGAGCCGGCTGGGGACAGCTGGAAAACGTATATCGCACGCACATCGGCTTGGAGCCCCTCACCGGCGAAGAGCTGAGTTTTTCAGGGCCCCTCGAACCTGGTGAAGAGCAGTGGAAGAAACTGCTCGAAGAAGGAAACTTCCCGTGTCCTGACCTAAAGGATGAACCATCAGGATATGAGGTTGAAGCAAAGTGGCTTCCTCTCATAGAAAAATACGTACAATCAAACCCGAATAACTGGTACGCCTGGCTTCATATGGGCCTTATCGTGTTTCAGCAGGGCAGGGTGGACGACGCGGCCGATGCTTGGATGAAATCCGCAGCCGCGGCGGAAAACCCCTGGGCCTACAGAAATCTCGCCAAGCTCGCCGCGATTCAAGGCAATATAAGCGAATCAATTGCTTACTATGAAAAGGCATATCGGATCTCCGAGTATTGCTTCCCCCTCGTGGTGGAATTCGGCGTCGCGCTCGTTGGAGCAGATCTGGCGTCGCGCTGGCTCGAGATTTACTCAGAGCTCTCGGATGAGGCAAAGAGTATCGGCCGATTCCAGCTGCTCTATGCGCAGGCGCTTCTCGGCACCGATCAGCTTGAGGAGGCCAAGTCGGTCATCGCCGCGGGTCCGCGGGTGGATGACCTCAGGGAAGGAGAGAACTCGCTTACCGATATCTGGTATAGAATACACGAAAAGATGGCTATAAAAGACGGAATTAAAATAACCGACAAAGATGAACTGCGGGCTTACGTGGAAGAGAGATTCCCGCCGCCGGCGGCTATCGATTTCCGGATGAGAACAAAGCCGTCTAAGATCTAACATCGTGCAGCCCCGGCAAAGGGCTTTAGGGCCGCTATGCCGGGGCTTTAATTACTATCAATTTACCTTTACCCGGTTCCACAGCAACCGCGTGAGTATCGACGTCGTCTTCGCTGGTCTGGTACTCCGGGATTTCCGGAACGAATACCTGCGCTGCCGCCTCGTCGTAACCAAGGGCTTGCCAATCGATGCCCAGATCTACGATCGTTTCCTTTTCCGCCCAGCTTGCCAAGGCGATAATGGTGTACTTTTTACCATGATATAGCGTCGCGGGGATATCACTACTGCTGCTGGTGACGGGGCTGGATTTGCACCAGAATCCGGTCATGCTCGCGCTTGGGAGCTCATACTTGTCCCATGCCTTCCATAAGCCCGTATTCATAGTCACTCTCGGCATCCGTCCGGTCATGCCGAAAATCATGCCTCTCCAGGGATTCCCGCCATCCTGGAGCATTTCTCCCATGAGTCCGAAGGGGATGCCTGACATCTCAACCAGCCAGTAGTCCGGCTTTGCGTCGTAGTTGAAATACTCACCGAACCAGAGTCTGTCGAAGTACGGAAAATGCTCGAGGTAGAGATTGGTGCTGCTGGCAAAGCCATCCTTTTCGTTGAATTGATTCGCAGAATGCAGATCCATCACCGGATCACCGCGGTGCCGGTGGAGCACCCGACGGACCCTCTGCATTACTTCCCTGCCGAATCCGAGATCATCAATATATACACCGTCGATTTCTATGTTTTTTGCCAGCCAATCGAGTCCCTTCACGTAAAAGTTATGCCATCTCGACAGCACGCCATTGATAACTGAAGTGTCCCTCACCTGGAGAGCGTACCAGGCTGCGATATAATTTCGCCCCATATGCTCTTGAAGCCAGGCGTGTCCGCCTCCTTCGCCGTCTACAAGGATTTCTCCGCCAAGGCTGTGGAGTGCAAAAAGCTCGGGAGTGCGTGTGGTTATTTCCCGCACCGTGTAATAGAGCTTTACCTGTTTGTCTTTCTCATGGGCTTCATCAACATATCGTTTGAGTACCTCCGGTGTGAGAAAGGGATAGTTGATGTAGGGATTGATGTCCGTGGCGTGATGAATATTGATAAGATTTGCGCCCATCTCATCAACTTCATCGATCGGTCTGTATGCGTGGCAGTACCGGGAGCTGAAGTGCCTGTGTGTATCCAAGGGTTTGAAGGGTGTAATCATAAGCCGCAGGTTGAAGTATAGAGACTCGTTGGCCTGCATTACCCGTTCACCGCCGCGGCATGAGAGGATGTAGGCCTTATCGGTGCGGCGCATAACTATGCTGCCCTTTCCATCGTTACACCAGGAACTCGGCATTACCAGAGGTTTAAGATGATAAAAATTCGTATTCAATGGGCGAGAGTAGTTTTCATCTTTGAGGGTAACCTGAATCCCGCCGTGAACGGCCCCAATCCATACCGCGTCCTGGTTTTTACGTACGTCCCAGGCCCATAAAAAGTCATCCGGTATAGTGCCGCCTTCACGGCCAAGTCCAGTCATATAACGGGCCATTTCGCCGGACATAGGAATTTCCAGCGAAATATCTTTCAGTTTTACCGATTTAACCGCAGATATCTTTACTTCATATTCTGTGTTGCCGTCAAAGTCCAACTGTCCTTTCAGCTGCATGGTTAAATCGCCGGCTGCGGAAACGGAGGTCCAGGATGCGTAGCTGTTTCCGGCTTCCACGTTGATACTCTCAGCCTGGAAAACTTCTTCCCTGCCGTCGGCCGCCGCTATCTTGAATGCGGCGGGGCCAGCCAAAAGCGATACAGGCGCACCGTCGGTTCTGCGCATATCATCGGTAAACCGGCTATAGATCTGTTCGGGTAATCCAGTTTCCGTAAGTGTTAGATCTCGGCCAAGGATGGATACTGTTTTATCGTCAACTTCAATTGGAGCAAAAGGAGGCGGTACAGTGTCTTCGGTTCCGTCCTTCGAGTTCAGCCACCTGAGCCGGGATAGGCGCCACGAGTCATTATCTCCGTGGTTATCGATAATTCTGGATTCTACGTTAAGCGACAATGTAAGCTGTTCCTCACTGCTGCCGGTGATTATAGTAACTATGGCTTGGTATTCGCCGGCAGGGAGCTCGACGGGTATATCGATACCGCACCACAAAGCTTGGACAAATCCCGGTGGAACCGAAATAGCTTTCGTAAACTCAGTTCCGTTCCAACCGACACCAGCAGTATTGAAACAGGTAAAACTTTCCTTCGGAACACCAATACCGCTGGTACCAGATACCATATCCTGGAATTGAATAGAGAGGTCCGGCAAATCATGATCGAAGGCGTATACGCCAACCTGGAAAACATAATATTCACCCTGTTTTGCATTGTCAGCGAGCTCTATCCTCGATTCCCGTTGGGTCCATCGAAACGGTATCATGTCAGTCATTCTGATCGGGTTTTTCCGGTCTTCAAGGATTGACAGAAATCTCTTATCCCCGGCCGTAGAAACAAACGCGGACAGTTCATCTTTCGCCGCTATCAATTCCATTTCCGTGAACTTATTGAATTCATCAACACACTCCAGGGCTTTAAGAGCAGCCTCATCATAGCTTGCCGAAGGATTGCTTGTGACTTGTTGAAACCAGCTGTCGGTGCCTTCAATTACCGGCAGGTAGTCGATCTGGGGATACGGTTTTTTCACGGTGCCCGTATAGGGCATGAAGTAGATGTAATAGACCCCGGGTCCATCTGCCGGCTCGAAAACGAAGGTGCCGGACTCGTTAGCGATATTTTCGGCGTGGCAATGCTCAATTTTGGTACCACCGATGCTTTTCAGAATTACACCCTTATCTGAAGGATTTGAATCCCTTCTTCGCCAAGGAACGACTACCCTCACCACATCCGCCGAAGCGGCTACGTGTATTACCGCGCGGTGATTACCCAACTCGTCGGGATCCCATGGGTTTTCAGTAACGGTGTAGGGTATATACGGCAGTTTTGACATATCCTTACCTCTTTGCTTTTGATTTCGATGTACCGGCAGAGTTGCCTTTTGCGTACTTTTTTGCCGGGCCGAGTACTTCATAGTCCAACGGGTCTTTGCCTTTAAACCATTTTGCCACCGCCGATTTCGCTTGGTCCGGCAAGGCTCTCTTGAACGGGAAAGAGTGGAGTGATTCCACGTATCTGTCTATCCACGCTTCAATAAATTTACCTATATGAGCCAGGCCCTCCGGGCTGCAGCTCTTAATCGTATCCTCTTCCGTGTGGCCGCCGACCGATTCAAAAGGACCGCGGTAGAAAGATATTCCTGGTATGCCGACGTGGTTAAACGTCATGTTGTCTGAGGAATACACAATCTGGTCGCGGATTGTTATGGCATAACGAAGTTCATTGGCGAGAAGGCGAGTGGCAGCAGCAATGTCGGTATCTCCGAATGGAACCGCGGTGCTGGTTCCGTAGAGGGGACCCATCATATCCAGATTGATAAGAAAGCGATGGTTATCGAGTTCTGTGCAGAGACCGTCCAGTTCAAAGTCCTTATTCTTCTTGATTTTTACATCCTCATCGTGCAGAACCTTTATGTAATACTTCGATCCCCATACTCCCATTTCCTCGCCGCCAAACGCCATGAATCTCAGGTTTCTTCTGGTACCGCTTTCCTTATAAACTCTGGCAAGCTCCATCATGGCCGCGGTTCCTGCGCCGTTGTCGAAAGCCCCCGGGCCCGCCCATACCGAGTCATAATGGGCACAAACGCCGATCAAGTCATCATCCGGCTCGCAACCCGGTAAATCGGCAATAACATTACGTCCTTTGGTGACTCTTTCCTGCTTTGTGGTCACTTGCATCGTGAGTTTCTCGGGCAGGTTCTTCACGAGAGCGAGTCCATCATTGAGGGTCATGAGTATTGAAGGAACCGAGCCATATTTCCGATTGGTGCCAGAATTTCCTGGTTTTCTGAGATGCTTCATATTAGGGCGAGTCTGAATTGAAACGAGGCCGGCAGGTTTGTAAGAGATAAATCTCTTCAGCAGATCCTCTGTGAAGGAATTAAACATTACCACGATTTTGCCGGAAACACCTGCATCGAGGTGGGCGGCTTCATTTCCTTCAAGAAATATTACCGGTTTTGTAATACCCGAAGGTGACGTGTTCGCGGTAATCGGAATCGCTATGCAGGAGAGTTCTTTGCCGCCCGGTATCCTAAGGGATGCATCGGCGGTCTCAAACGAGTAGATAGGGAATTGCTGAAACCTTGTTTTCAGCCCTATTTTCTTGAAGTAATCATAAATATATTGAGATGCTTTGTCTTCGTTCTTCGAGCCGCCGTGACGCGGACCAATCTCTTCAGCGAGCACACGCAGGTGTTCATAGGCGTTTTTGCCTGAAAAATTTTGATTCATATGGGTTTCTCCTGTATTTTGCAAAGCTTGTTCATAAGGCGGTATTCTTCAATATCATATGGTGCTCCGTCGGATCTCATGATATCGTGAAACCACAAATCCGGCTCCGGTGTCCCTTTTTGAGTTGTCCAGGGGAAGCGGGTTTGAGTTTTTCCCGATACAAGGCCCCATTGATAACATCCAATTTTCTCTTCGTTGAGATAAGGAAGCATCTCCTTCATGCTGCTTCCGTACGTGCGGGCCATCCATTCGGTGAGCAGCAGAGGATAGCCGAGTTTTTTAAGCCCTTCGACCTGCTCCTTCAGAGTGTCGATCGCCGAGTAGCTGTGGAAGGAGACGATATCGGATTGTTCGGCGGCAATTTGATCGACTGGATCAAACGCAAAACCGATGCAGATTGTCAGCGGTTGATCAGGATTTACCTCGCGTGCCCAGGTAAAGGAATCCTCGACCAACGGGATACTCCGCTCTTTTCGACTTGCGTTATGCGGCTCGTTGTAGAGATCCCACATCAGAACCCGCTCATCGGTTCCAAAGCTTCCGATTATGTCCCTGGTATAGTTCCTGAGGTCTGGGTATTGCTTCGGATCATCTGCGATCGCCGATCCCGGACATGGTGTCCAAACGCTATTGTGTACACCAGGAACCGGTGCCGGCTGAAGCCCCAACTCGGGCTGCCGCCATTGCAGCAGCTGCCTGTCTTTCGGTTCGCCGCTGATTCCAAGTCCCACACCATCCAAAGTCCAGCGATGGAGATACTCCGCTTTGTATGCGGCGCAATCGTCAAATATTACGGGCAGTGTCGAGATGCCCTTTTTTACGGCAATGCTGAGGAATCTGTCTATCCGTTCCTTATATTTTTCCGGGTTGTCTCTCCATACGATATATTGAAGGAAAACTCGCGCGGTGTTATAGCCCCAGTCAGACGCCCATTTTAGCTCATTTGCTATTTTATACTCGTTAAAATCGTCTTCCTGCCAAAACTCGGTGGAATTGCCTGCGTATGCGGGTACGTAATTAAATCCTCGAAGCCACCCTTGTCGGCTGTACCAATCCCATGCCCGGTCGGCACTCCAACAGCTTCCGCCGGTTTTGTTATAGCTCTTCATTCATCACCTTTTCCTGTCAATCGCGAGGGTCGCGGTAGTATACACAAATAAACGGCAGATAGCATATAATCGGTAGTGTCGCTGCAGGGGTTAGCGGCGAAATCACTAAGCCCTTTACAGAGACGCCTTTTTTTGTTATTTTTGCGGTTCACTTGAAAGATAAAGCTACAAGGATAGAGATATGGCAAGAAGATGCGAGATTTGCGGCAAAGGCACCGTGGCAGGTAATAATGTCAGCCATGCCCATAATAAAACAAAACGAGTTTGGAAACCTAATATTTTGAAGGTACGGGCAAAGGTCGGAAAAAGCGTAAAGACCGTAAAAGTGTGTGCCGCATGTCTTAGAAGCGGAAAAGTCGTCAAAGCCTAATAACCCCACCATTAACTATCGGTGACATCAAATTTCCAGTAGCAACCCGTCGAAAGCAGGGAGAAAGCTCGGGTTCTCCCTGCCGCTTAATTTTCTAGTCAGTATTTGATGATTCACATCGTGGCACAGGTGAGTTAACCATGCGTGTGCCGCGCCGATTCTGCCGGCAGCGGTTATCGCCTCGTCGATGCTGAAATGAGTGGCATGAGGTCGATATCTCAGTGCGCCGATTACAAGATGCGTTACTCCGGAAAGCAATTTATATGACTTTTCGGGAATCGCGCTGCAATCAGTTATATACGCAAAACTGCCGATTCTGAATCCGTAAATCTCAACATCGCCATGCATTACCGGAATGGGCTGAATCCGTATTCCGGCGACAGCGACCTCTTCGGCCGGCAGCAGCCGAAGATCCAATTTTGGCTTTCCGCCGCCTCTCTGCGTCTCTTTGAAAATGTAGTCGAACCGTGTCCTGATCTCTTCGAGAACTTCCGCTGAACCATACACCGGCAATGGATTATCCCAGGTTAGGGGTCTTGTATCATCGATGCCGTGGAGATGATCGGCGTGGGAGTGGGTCATAAGAATCGCGTCTAGTTTCTTTATCCCCTCTCGAATTGCTTGAGTTCGGAAATCGGTACTCGTATCGATCAGGATAAATGCCCCATTCTCTTCTATAGTAATAGATGATCTCGTTCGCTTATCACGCGGATCTTCAGATAAGCATGTATCGCAATCGCAGCCGATAACCGGCACGCCGTGGGATGTCCCTGAACCAAGAATGGTTACTCTCATTGGACCTACTATATCGCTAAAATCGCCGCAGTCAAGCTGACCAAGCACTGCGGTTTGCTTTCATCACGTTGCTTTTCCAGCTATACTTTCGCCAAATTGTAGTCGGGGGAGTGTTATGACATCACGTGAAATTATCATCAGCAACATAGAGTGGCGAGGGGATGCTCCGATAGGCATGGTGTTTCGAAACGAAGAGACCCGCCTAAACGATTTTACCGGAAGCGAGTGCCGAGATACGATCCAGACCCGGGAATGGGAAGAAGGTAATTTCATCCATTATACCGACATCTGGAACAATACTTGGTATCGGATAAAAGGGCGCTCAAAAGCAGGTGAAGTGTTTGAACCGGCGGTAAAAACCTGGCAAGACCTCGATAATCTGCAGCTCCCCGACCTGGGTAATCCCGACTATTTCGTGCACGCCCGGGAAGTTGGAGACTCTGAGACTGACAAATTTAAAACTGGATTCATGCCCGGCTGGCCGTTTGCCACCGCCAGATACATGCGGAAAATGGAGCAGTACTTTATTGATCTTATTGCAGACCGGGATTACGTAGATGTTCTGAATGATCGCGTAACAAGCATACTTGAGGATGTCATACAGCAGTTCGGTGAAGCGGGGATGGACGGCATCATGTTTTGCGAAGATCTCGGGGTTCAGG
>JABGPX010000025.1 GCA_018644745.1 Spirochaetales bacterium | reverse complement strand
ACCCCCGTTATCTACGGACATGTCAACGCACCTATGGATCTTCGGTCGGCTGAAATGTCTCACGGCAACATCGAAACCGCAGTGCTCAACGCGGCGGTTGTCCAGCTTGCCGATTTTTATGGCATGCCTTCGAGGATTGCTCCCGGAAACACCAGTGCCCGCTCTCCCGGTCCGCGCTCGACGACCGAAGCGGCTATCGGCATGTTCATGGGTGCTGCCGCCGGGGGCAACATCATCATGACTTCGCTCCTAGATGCCACGCTGATGATCAGCTACGAGCATCTTGTGCTGGTGGACGAGCTCGTGAATCAGATCCGAAGCGGCACAGCGGAGATCGCCACCGACGCAGAGAGCCTTGCTTTGGAAGCCATCGAGGCGGCCGCCGGCAGATCAAATGACTTTCTGCAGGCCGATCATACATACACCTATATGAAGCGCGATATCTATTTATCGGATTACTGCGGCAGGATCGAAAAGTCGTTTGAAGACTGGTATGAGAAGGCTCACAAACGCGTAAAAGAGATATTGTGCCGTAAGGAGCTTACCGAAAGTTCGGATTCACAGGTGCGCGAGAGGCTGCAGGCGGTCGTTGGCCGGCTGCGTGAGGACGACTCCGCGTGGCGCGAAGAGACACAGGATTGGTGGAAACCGTACGTCAGAGATTTTGCTTGATGCACAGGGGAAGCGTTCTATTTGCGAGGCAACACATTATCTATTCCCGCAACTAATGGAGCGAAATGTTGAGCAGTAACACAAACATGACAGGGCAGGACCGTTTTCTCGGCGTAATGGACTATAAGCCTGTCGACAGAATACCAAACTTCGAGGCGGGGGTATGGGACCAGACTAAGGCGAGATGGATAGATGAAGGCCTGAATGAATTCGACCTGCATTGGGACTGGTTTACCGGCGAAGAGTATTTTGCTATGGATGCGAGAGAATTCATCAACGTAAAGACCGGGATGATGCCGGAGTTTGCGCAGGAAGTAATTGAAAAGAGTGAACGATACGAAATAAAAAGACACGCAAACGGTGTGGTCACCAAGGCTCTTATCGAGGGAACGATGGGCAATATGAGATCCAGCATGGATCAGTATGTCAGTTTCCCTGTATCGAATATCGATGATTTTCATGAGCTGAAAAAGCGATTCGATCCTAGCCTTGAATCGCGATATCCCGCCCAGTGGAAAGAAATACTGCTTCCCCGGTGGAAGAATCGCCGGCATGTCCTGAGCCTGCCGACGAATGGAAATGCGATGGGGTTTTATTGCCTTGCAAGACAGTGGATGGGCACCGAAGGCACCGCGTTTGCCTGGTCTGACCACCCGGCGTTGATGCACGAAATAATGGAGTTCGGTGCGGAGTTCGCCATCGAGGTGTTCAAGCCCATCCTTGAACAGACAGATATTGATTACTACCTGATCGGTGACGACATGGCTATGAAAAATGGTCCGATGATGAGTCCTGAGCAGTTCAAGTCATTTATCTACTCTCACATGAAAAAGCTCATCGACTTTTTAAAAGGCCATGGAGTGAAATATGTGGCCGTTGATACGGATGGGAATTGTGAAAAACTGATACCTATCCTGTTGGATGCGGGGGTCGATGCTCTCTGGCCGGTTGAGAGAGCCGCGGGGATGGATCCGCTCGAGCTTCGTCGAAAATTCGGCAAGGACCTGAGATTGTGGGGCGGCGTGGATAAAATGGAGATCGCGAAAGGTAAAGAAGCCATCGACAAACATCTTGGCGAACTGGTTCCTCTCGCTGAGGAAGGTGGTTTTATACCAACCGTTGACCACTTGGTCTCGCCGGATATATCAC
>JABGPX010000026.1 GCA_018644745.1 Spirochaetales bacterium | reverse complement strand
TGCGAACAAGAGGCTCCCCGCCGGTAAGCCGGACTTTCCGAATCCCCATCGCTGTACCGGTCTCGACGATTTTGCAAATGTCTTCGAAGCTCATGATGTCGCCGTGACTTTTCAGTTTCACGCCATCTTCAGGCATGCAATAGACACAGCGCAGGTTGCATCGATCGGTGATAGAGATGCGCAGATAGGTTATGTTTCGGTCAAATTTGTCTAACATCGACTCTGCTTCCTTCGGCCAATCTATCGATACCTTTCTCAATTCTGAGCAGTCCGTTGGCGGTGCTGAGAGCTTGAAGGTGAGATGAGCCATGGTATGTAACAGGAATTACCTGATCGGATTTTAATAAAACCGGACGAAACTCAACGCGGCTTAAATCGCGTCTCCGGATTTCCTCTGCCAGGTTTCCTGCGAACAAGATCGGTTCTTCCGTTATTCCCATCAAGCGGTAAATCAACGGTCGAACCATAACCTCGAATATTACAAAGGTTGAAACTGGATTGCCGGGCAAGCCCACAATACAGGTATCATCTCGGGATGCGAAAAGCATAGGTTTTCCCGGCTTTACGGCCACTTTGTGGAATCTGATTTTGGCGCCGACAGCTGCCACCGCCGACGGCACGTAATCATACTCACCCATGGAAACACCCCCGGAAAGTATCACCACATCACATTCTTCGGCCGCGGTCTCAAGCAGTTCAATCAAGGATTTTCTGGTGTCCGCAACAATGCCGTAATACCGATATTTTCCACCTATATTGGCCACCTGAGCGCAAAGCTGAAGACCGTTGCTGTTAAATATCTGTCCCGGGGACAGTTCCTCACCAGGGTCTCTTAGTTCCGATCCGGTGGCAATAATACCGACAAGAGGCGGGATCCGCACAGCTACCTCATGTATTCCCTGCTCGGCGAGAATGCCGATATGCTGACGACGAACTTCGCCTTTATCGACTAGATGAGAATCCGGCCGCACATTTTCTCCCTGTTGGATAACATTTCCGTTAGGCTCGGTTTGTATCACCTTCATTTTAAGGCCGGAGACCGATGTGTATTCGACACGAACAACCTTGTCAGCTCCGGGCGGCATCATTGCACCGGTCATGATACTCGAGCACTTGCCTGCCCAAATTGTCTTGGTTGGTAAACCGCCGGCGGGAATTGTTTCAACTATTTCAAACTCAGCCGAATTATCATGAGACTGAACCGCAAAACCGTCCATGGCCGCTTTCGAAAAAGGCGGTAATTCAATCCTTGAACGTATTTCCTCGGACAGAATGCGTCCGAGACTGTGCTCGAGAGAAACAGTTTCGATTCCGGCGTTTGGCTCAACTGACAGCATTACTTCAAGAGCAGCATCAAAATCCAACATAGAGAATTCCACCATCGGCATCCGGCTTTAGTAAAGTCTAACCGCGGAAGCCTTGAATATTGCGTATAACTCGACCCCGATACTAACACGAAGGCTCTCGATTGAATATCCTGTGATTACGGATGTGATCGGAAAGCCGCAATCCATCGTCACCAGATATTTATTCTGCTGACGTTGAATTGAGACAACCCTGCCTTCGAACTGGTTCTGAGCGCTGGTATCGATTGGCGCGGTTGATAAAATCACGTCGTCATAAGGTATTACCGCTGCCTTAAACTCTCCGTTTTGTTCCGGGCAGAGAATTTCTCCTCCACCGGTTCCGAAATAGCTGAATTGTCCGTCAGCTCTGACAATCTCTCCCCGAAGGACATTTCGCGTTATGGCAACCGGCGAGCCTTCACTCATCTCCAAGATCCGATCGGCTATACGGTGGGAGAACCTGGTGTCATGTGTAC
>JABGPX010000139.1 GCA_018644745.1 Spirochaetales bacterium | reverse complement strand
GCTCAATTCTGACTTTCGGAGCTGAATTTCGAGCTGCCGGATCCTGGTTTCGAGATTATCCGTTTCCAGCCGGGCGAGAACCGTGCCTTTGCTTACTATGTCGCCGTATTTTACGTCGATCGATGAAAGCCGACCGGTCATCGATTTGAAGGAAACCGAATACTGCTCGGCATACACGAAGTAGCCCGTAACCCTCACCGCATCCTCCACGTCACCCCGTTTGACCAAAACGGTTCGGTAACTGATCTCCGGAGCCTCCATGATTGGAGGGGCCAGAAGCTCCTCTTCGCGGGGAAGGAGAAAACAACCAGAAAGGAGAATGATTATCATTGCTGTGGGCATAAGATGTCTTAACGTCACTTTCCTGGATATCCTTAAAAATTCATTTTTGCAGTATGAATAAAACTATATCAGGACCGGAAACAATGAGCAATGAGCACCCGTTATACCGCTAAAACTTGACATGTCGGCGATAGGGATTAGTCTATTCATTGGGTATTTAAATAAAGGGGAGAATATGAGCAGAATTCTAACACCGGGAAAGGTTCCAAATGAGCTGCTTGAGCAGCTGCTCAGGTATGCCGATACCAGCGATCCGTCAATCCTTGTTGGGCCGGGTGTCGGCGAGGATACCGCGGTGATAAGCGCCTACGGCGGAATAAACAGCGCCGGGGATTTTCTGTTGCTCAAAACCGACCCGGTTACTTTTGCCGGTGATCGCATTGGATACTATGCGGTCCATGTAAACGCGAATGATATTGCGGCATCAGGGGGAACTGCAAAATGGTTTCTTGCGTCTCTACTCCTTCCTCTATGTACCAGAGTAGATCAGATTCGAAAGATACTTGATGATATCGCAGCTGCGGCGCACGAGTTGGGAATGAGTATCTGCGGAGGTCATACAGAAATTACGGAGGCCGTTATCCGGCCGGTGGTGTGTGGAATGACGGTGGGCACAGCGGCTCCGGAACATCTCAAGCGTAAATCTGATATTAGACCGGGACAAAATATCATCATGACCAAGAGTGCCGGTTTTGAAGGAACTGCGATTCTAGCCAGGGAGTACGGAGAGCGGCTGGCAGGCAAGGGTGTTTCCAAAGACGCAATCAGCAGAGGGGCTGACTTTCTTGACCATATCTCTATTCTTCCGGAGGCACGGATCGCCTGTGTTCATCCGGGCGTAACGGCGATGCATGATATTACCGAAGGCGGCGCGGCAACTGCGTTGCGGGAGATTGTCGCTCCATCGGGGTGGGGGCTGGAAATCAATATAGAGAATATTATGATTGATCGAATCACCAGTGAGTTCTGCGAAGCTGTTCAGATCGATCCACTGGGTTTGATAGGATCCGGCAGCCTGCTGATAGCGTGCGCTGAGGATGAAACCTCGGTGTTGGTGAGAGCTCTCAATGCCGCCGAAATACCGGCACGGGAAGTTGGTACGGTAACAACTTCCGGCGGTGTGTCGGCCCGCTCCGGCGTTCTGCCGGTTTTTGATGTCGATGAAATCACCCGGTTATGAAGCCACTTTCATGGAGCCCCATTTTTTCCATTGATACCACTGTTCAGGATTGGCGTTTACATACTTTTGCCAAAGTGAAAAGGCGCCTTTTGCCGTATCCACGTGTCTTTCACCCCGAGAGATAGGTTCGCAGATAAGGGTGTACTCGTTTCGAGACACTCTTTTTAGAAAAACGCCGACGACCGCAGCGCCGGATCTTTTGGCGAGAATGTTCAAGGTGGGATCAAAGAAAAGCTTCTTGCCGAAAAGATCCATTGTCTGTCCCGGTTTTTTCCTCCAAGCGTCAACCTCATCACATTCG
>JABGPX010000983.1 GCA_018644745.1 Spirochaetales bacterium | reverse complement strand
CACTCATGTGGAGGCTATCGCTGTAATACTTTTCGGATTCTTTGGAGTTGCTTTTGGAGTAATCGGTTTGCTGGTGAAATATATCGATTTATGGCATGGGCAAGCCGGCCGCCACGGAAAAAAGCGGAGGTCGAGCAGCCAAAAGAATAGTATAGATATTTCTAAATGGCACTGAAAGATTAGGCAAGGATAGTGAATATGATTATGCGATATTTCGTAGCAGTAACCATCTTGCACTTGTGTGCCATAACGCAGAATGTGTTTCCTCAGGATATTGATCAAAGATTCTTGAGTAGAGTTTTTGACTCTGTTGTGGTAGTAAGCGTAAAGAGATATGACACGAACCATAATGCGTTTCATGTTACCGGAACGGGCGTAGTAGTAATGAGTGAGGAAGACGAATTACTTATACTAACCGCGTATCATCTTTTCGACAACCAAGAGTATTTCGTAGATCGAATATCGGTCCATGTGTATGGTCACGATAATGAAATACTTGTCGGTGGACTATATAAGATAGATAGACGAAATGATTTGGCCCTTATTAAAATTGCCAGTTCCATTCCACTAGACGCAATACCGATATCAGATCCTGCAAGCGGTGATTTGGTAACTATGATTTCTGGTTCGGAGAGCGCGGACAGACATATTGGCAATGGCTTTGTGACGAAAGTTGACCATGACGTGGTCTGGTTTGCAGGATTTGATGTGCATGCCGGTAACTCAGGTAGTCCGCTGCTGAATAGAAATGGTTATTTGGTAGGGATTGTGATTGGCGAGGAGAAGGTCGCTGTGCGCGGCAATACAATCGTGGGTATTTTTGAAGACACGTGGGGTATTTTTGGCCTAACTACAAATTGGCATCCAAACGCAATAATTGTAGCACCGGATTTGGCTGAAGAAGGTCGCGTTGTCTATTTTGATGGGTCACAGTCAGAAGACATAGACGGTCGAATTGTAAGTTACAGATGGAAATTCGATGACGAAAGTGTAGAAATTGGACCAGCTGCAGAAAAGATAGTGAGTACGCCGGGAAGGTTTGGAGCAACTTTGACGGTGAAAGACGACAAAGATCAGGAGTCAATCACATATAAGGAAATCACTGTAATTAAGCGCATTAGAGATATCATACTGGTGACCGTCGGCGGCGAGGGGAATGTGGTTATTGACGAAGGCGTCCACGGATTTGGCGCTGGTCTGATTTTCGAGCACAATGACTTCTCAATCGATGGGGAATTCGGTACTACGGTCCCCAACCGCATCTTAGGCTCGGTGGAGGACGCATTGGAGGTGAAAAGAGAGTTTGACGGCGTCTTGTTATCCGCTCAATATGGCTACAAATTTGGTGCTGAGGGCGATGGCGGAGAATTGGGCGCCTTTGTTGCTGTCGGAAGAGATACAGCGATCGCCAATACGAGTACACCGGAGTTCCATGCGGCAGATATTCCTACAGATCTCGTAATCGATGAAGAAACAGGCGTGCCAACACTGGTGTATGAACCACTATATATCAGACAGGAATATGAAACTGAAGCAACGCTGTTTCCAGTATTGCAGGCACATTTGAATTACTCATTCAGAAGCGGTTTGACATTGCTGGACATAAGCGGAGTCTTGACAAGTGCAGCAAAATCCTCGCGAGAAACTCATCATCACTACAGAAGAATCGGCGAGAATGGTTCGGAGGAGGAATTGCCTCAGCGAACCGTTTTTGCCAGTTTGCCTGTTTTGGAAGGAATGGTGCTTGCGCAAGCTGGATTGGTTTTTCCAATTAGTGAAACCTTTGCGATACAAGCGGTCGCGGAGGGGGGCATACTAACAAGC
>JABGPX010000330.1 GCA_018644745.1 Spirochaetales bacterium | reverse complement strand
GCATAGCACATGGTTTCTGCTATGTCCAGCCAAAAGGGGTCTACGAATGCTTACACCTTCCGGAGCTCAAATCCAATGCCAGCCATCAGTTCGCATTCTCGTCGGTTTTTGGGATCAGGTCGTTATACATTCGCCGGAATTTCTGGTGAAGTTCCTCTTTGTTATACAGATTGAGTACTTTCTGCCGGTTTCTCACACGCATTTCATCTACAACCGAAGGGTTATTGTGAAGGAAGATAACCCCCTCCGCTAATCTGGCCGAATCTTTTGAAGGGGCAAGTAGCCGTTCATCATAATCCAGCATCTCAGCTATGTTTCCGACCTTTGTTGAGACCACCGGTACTAGCGCGCAATATGCCTCTAGAATTACCAGCGGCTGAGCTTCCCGAACGCTTGTAAGCATTACAACATCGAGAAAGGAATAATATTCCAGAACGTTCTGCCGACCGGTGAAGTAGAAACTGTCCTGAATCTTCATATTCTGCACCAGCAGCTTGCAGTCCTCATAGTACGCGGGATCTTCGTCTGTTGGACCGATGCAATGAAATTCCGCCTCCGGAATCACATCCAGTACCATCTTGGCAGTGGCAATGAAGGTTTTGATATCTTTGATCGGCACTACTCTCCCGACAAGCCCAATGTGATAGCCTTTTTCGCGAGGCTTTCGCTCGATGGAGAATCTCTCGATATCTATGCCGTTAGGCACCACAAAAGTGTTTTCCGGTGCCGCGCCTAACTCGTGCTGTTTCCTGCGGTTTTCTTCGAAAAGCGCGGTAATAACATCAGCATTTTTGTAGCAAATCTTGGACAGCATGTTATACATAGAAATCCACATATCCCGCTGGTATCCCTTGATGAGGCTTGTTTTCCTGATCTCCATTTCCCGCTCTTTATGGTAAAGGCCGTGCTCGGTCAGCAGCAGCGGTTTGCCATATCGGATCTTCGCGGCGAGAGCCGCCATTCCGGCGAATCCGGTGGAGACGGCATGATAGATATCTGCTTCAGGCGGAGCGCTTCCTATTGTGGTGAAGAGCATATCATGAGCGGATTTCCAGGCCCAGAAATAGTCGGTGAATGAATAGAGAGGATTTTTTTTGGAATTTGATTCTGTAATAAGCTTCCAGCCGGTTTCGGACATCACCGAGTCGGTGTGCATGAAATATCCCTCAGGCAGTTTACTTATGATTTCGCTTATATCTCCGGTTGCGCCCGAGAACATCCGGGAATGAAGGTTTTCCACTTCCTCAAGGAGAATTTTCTTTTTCTTGGGACGGTTGTGTGATTTCGGTGCGGCGCTGAGGACGATATCGTTATGTGCCACGATGTTCGGGGGTAAATCGTAATGCATATCTTGATCGGCAGACGGTGAAATTGTAAAGAGTGCGAAGTCGATATCAGGCAAATTTATGATAAGGTCATGAACCCAGGCGGATACTCCACCTGTGATGAAGGGATATGATCCTTCAAGAACAATGCAGACTCGAATCCTTCTGGAATCACTCATCGCTGTCTACCGATACCCAGTGTTGGAAGGTAGTTTTCAGGCTTTCCGGGAGCCCGTGCCATGACTCACCAAGGCGCTGAAAAAGAGCGAATACTTGACGGTAATTCCTACGAAAATATTCGATCTCGGCGGCAAGAATAATGAGATCGGTATCGTTCGGGCTCTCCTGCAGGGCTTGCACAATAACACCTCTGGCCAGGCGATATGATTTGAGTGTGATCATTATCCGCAGCACGAAAATTATATCTTCTTTCTTCAATTCTATTTCTGCGCCGAATCGCTTCATATAGGAATAAGATTCAAAGAGATAAAAATTACGTATGGCGTTACGGGATTCATTTATCATGGCCAACTCATAGAACTGCCGCGCGATGTCGCGAAGGCATCTTGGCTCGCTTGTATCGCGATGTTCTTTCTTGAGTCCTTCTATACGTTCATTATACGAGTTTTCTATGGCATTAATACTTTCCGCGGCGAACAATGCGATTTCACTGTCTTTATCAACGAGCAGCAGCTCGAGGATTGTAACGAGAAGCGTATTCGTGGAAACATCTTTACCTTTCTGTGCGAGGGTTCTTTCAATAGCGTCAAAATCAATCGGTTCTTCGCGAAGAGGGTGTATTGAGTTTGCTTTGTAGATGAAGGCTTCACCGGGCAGAAGACCCACCTCCACAGCTTTGAGCGCTGCTCGAGGGGTTTTGGGTGAATATAGTTCTCGGGAGTTCAGGAGATAATCGAATCCAGGATCTCGCATGCTAAACCCTCTGCATCTCGAGAAGGCTTTCGGCTTGTTCGAGAAGCGAATCCGGCGTATCTCCGCCCGAAAAAACCGAAAACCCGATTACCGCTTCTACCGGTATTGCGTCTCCTTCGATCTCCCAGTTTCCCGAATTGAGTTTCTCGAGAGCTTCGAGGCTGAAGAGAGAGACTCCATCGAAATCTACGCTTGGTATGAGAAGGGCAATTTGCGAATCTTCCTTGTATTGAAAGCAATGTACATTTCGCTCTGAAAGCGATTCGAGGGATTCCGAAATCGAGCGTATGATACTCTTGGCATTATCTGCGCCGTGATTTTCTTGAATCCATCCAAAATTTATGAGCTCGATCAGAATGATAGAAAAACTCCCCTTCTGAATTCCCGTGTTTCTTGTTTCCTCGTCCAGCATCCGGTAGAACTGGGAAAAGAGCGGAAGACCGGTTCTCTCATCAATTTCATCTTTCTGGATAATTGACTCATACGATACTGCTTTCTCTATCGAATGCTCGGCAAGGGTCGTAATTATCTGCAGGATGCGCTCAGAATGCAGATTGTATTTCTCAAACGGCATTTCCTGAATATTGAGTATTCCCCAAACGCGCTGATCAAAATTCAATGGAATCGTAATAATATTTCTACCGATGTCCATCTTCTCAAGATTATCGTACTGCAGGAGCATCCGTATAGAAAATAAGCTGTTGTTTCTGTAAACCCACCCTTCTATGGTTCCATCAACCGGGATTGAAGTGGCTATCACTTCGCTCTCATCCCAGCCCCGTGAGGCCGCAAGCTGCAAACTTCTCGTTGAGTCCTCATATCGCCAAATTGAGGCTTTCACCGCCCTGGTATAGATGTGAACCGTCTCAAGCAGCACATTTAGACCTTGATTCACATCCAGGGTATCCAATTTCCGTAGCTGAGTGTGAAGCGATGTAATCGCTTCCTGCTGCCGGGAAACCTGCTCATCTAGTTCGAAGTTTACCCTGCTTAATGCATCGGATTTCTTCTTTGTCAGCCAGTTTTCCCGAGAAAGGTCGTGTATTCTAACTTTTAGCGTGCCGATTTGAGATAGCGCAGAAGACCGGATAACGCCAAAGATATAGATAGTCAGGAGTCCGACTGATCCCGGAATGTAAGAAAATTGAAGCTGGTCCCGCCAATAGCCCTGGCTGGACCAGGAGGGATGAAATAGAGGTAAAAGGAAAGGCAAACCACCTACAATAATTCCAAAAGAGATGGTGAATGTGAGAAAACCCCAACCGGCGCCATATACCGCGGCGACCAGAGCACTGGCTCCAAGATAGGGAATATAGTACATTTCATGGTATCCTGGATTGTCAGGGAAGAATACATTTGCACCGCTGATCAGAAGGGAAACGAATATTATTTCTAGTAAAATTATCGTGTTTTTTCGGGTCATCTTTGGCCACATTATATAGAATGTGTACGGCTTTGTCTTTTTTTGGCAGCCGCTTTGCAGGGAAATTGATTGGAGGGCTGGATGAGTTATCGAAATAGAGAGATTCTGTTCTCAAAACTCCGCTTCGTTGTGCCGGCAATTTTTATTCTTGTTTGCTTTCCGGTTTTTAGTCAGGAAGAGGCCGCCGAAGCTGCAGAAGCGCCAGAGGCGCTGGCAGAGGCGCTGGCAGAGGCGCTGGCAGAGGCGCTGGCAGAAGCGCTGCCCGAAGCGCTGGGATCTTTGCTCGAGCCGATCTATCCCGATCAAAACACAGCGCTTGTGCAATTCGAGGCCGAGTCGGCGGTATCAACGAACTTCGCCAAACAGGCGACTCTGAATTACGCTGCTTCGGGCTACAGAACACTCCAGCTCAATCGCTATACAGAGTTGTACGGCGGAGCCGCTTTTTACGCTGAGTTTGTGTTCAACGTCGCGGAATCCGGGGAGTATGAATTCTGGTATGGCGGTACTCCGCCCGGACCGGCGGATGATGTATTTCCATCTTATGTGTCGTCGTTTTCTTACTCCCTAGACGATGGAGAACTGATCCCTGTGCACCGTGAGGATGTTGCGGTTGCAGAAAGATATTCTGCGAATTTCTACTGGGTAAAAGCCGGCGGTATGCAAATGGAGGCGGGTATTCACCGGCTTCGGATTCAAGTAGACGAAAAGCGCAAATATGATGGCAAGTACTTTTTTTATCTCGACAGCTTGTTTTTTGTAGATAGAGGACGATTCGGCGCCCAAGGAACCGACACCGTTCCCGAGGTGTTCCCCGAAAATTTTGAAGATAGGAGTATTGATTCTCCGTTCAAGACTGTTAACGATTTCAGATATCTGGTTGGAGTAGAACCCGATAACGTGGATTTGTATATTGAGTTCTCCCTCATCTATTCGCTGATCGGAGATTATCTCAATGCAATTAGAAACGTTAATAAGGCCAGGCTGCTTGATCCTGATAACGCGGAAGCATCTCTTCTCGCGGCGAAGTATCGTTTGTGGAAGGGGGAAGCAGATGAATCTCTCAAGATTTACGACAATTTGCTTTCGGTGCATCCCGATTTGAAGGAGGGATGGACTGAAGCCGGAAAAGTTGCTGCCTGGATTGGTAAATATAACGATTCTATTGATTTCTATAACCGGGCGATTGAGCAGTATCCGGATGACCTGAATTTGGCAGTAAACCTGGCATTGACCTATCTTTGGGCTTCAAAGGAAGCCGAAGCTGAAGATATCTTTGAAGTGATTGAAGAGAAAGCTATGGGAGATGTGGATACTGTCATTTCTCTTGGGGGCGTCCTCATCGCCAACGGCTATCCGGAAAGAGCGGTTGAGCTATTCCGGGAATCACTAAATGTTTTTCCTGCTTATATACAATTGTACCTCCGACTCGAAGAGGCGTACGCCGAAGCAGGATTAGCGGAGCAATCGGAAACGGTGCATGCGCAGATTATCGAACGTTTCGTCGTATCCGATCGGCTTACCGCGCTGCTTGATACCTATACCCTGGAAACCGGGATGAAGGAACAGGTTATCAATAACTATGTCTTTGCCCTTGAAGGAGATCCTGACAATCTAGCTCTACGGGAGCAGCTGGTTCAAACATATTTTTGGAATGGGTTTCGAAAAAAGGCGATAGAAGAGTATCACAGTATACTGGTAAACCACGCATTTAGAACTTTTGTTGATTTTGACCGCCGCTCTGCGGAGCTGCTCAGCTTGATCGATACATTGAGCTTCTATCGGGGATATTTCGCATCTATACCTGTGGAATTGGAGGCGCTGACGTCGGAACTGGAAACGACTCTTTCTCTTTACACGAAAGCTCGGGATGATGCGCGTAAATTTGACGATCGGGTTAGAAAAGCAAAGGAGGCCGGTAATCCGGCGCCGCAGGTCGAGGGAACTCATCCTTCGGTAATACTTCAGGATGCCGAGGCAGCCCTGGCCAACAACGCCTCAATCGCAACCGCATCGATGGCGCGAATTGAAGATTTCATAGTTCAATCCCAGGAATATCTTGATAGCAGAGATGAATTGGCTCTGTCTGAGCAGGCCGAACGGGATGCGTTTTCTCGCCTTGTCTCAGGAATTGGCTGGAAGTGGAATCAGACGAGAATGTTTGATGAGCTTGATACCGTCTCGGCAAACGGCGTCATTTTGGCGGATCATGTCATGGGACGGATATACACGCTCCAGGAGCTCTACGACACGGCCGAACCGGTTCTGGAAAAGGCAGCCGGTTCCGGCAGTCCGGCGTCTCTGTATGCCCAATATCAGAATAATCTGTGGAACCACAGCGAGCCGGAAACTAATCTCATGATTTCTTTGCAGGAATATGCCGAATATCTGCCTGATGTCGGCGCTATAGCTCTTGAGCTTGATACCGATACCGACTATCCCGCGGGTCTTTTCACCGATTTGACTCTCAATGATGTCCAGAAGGCCCTTATTCGGCTCGAGTGGCTGCAATCCGAAATTATTCAGCATATCGATATTGTCGATGGGGTGTCGGCGTTGTACAGGAGCATAGCGAGAAGCCGGCTGGAGAGAACGATTTATGAATATGAACAGCTGACATACCTGATAAGATTTGAACTTGGAGATTACTATCTTCTTGATGGTAATTTCGATGCTTCGGTTGAGCAGTTCGGTTATGTTTTGGATATAGATCCGCTAAATACGAGCGCGATCAATCAGCTTGGTATTTTAAATCAGCGTCTCGGCAGATGGAAGCTTGCGATGGATGCATATAATGAGGTGTATAACGCAGATCCTCGATTTGAGAATGTGGCTGCGAACTATAATCTGCTTGCCAGGCAGAATGCGGATACCGCTGATATAGGTCTTGCCCTTTCGGTCGACTCTGGTAATATACGCAGCACATCTACTCTCTCTATGGATAATAAGATAAACGGAGTGCTCGGATTCAGCACAGATGTAGTTTCCGACACCACGAGATATTTTCAGAGTTTTGGAGAATCGCCATACACTCTGCAGCTCAGCAGCATAGGCCTCACCGTGCCTATCCACCTTTCGGGACTTGATTTGACTATCAGCCCTACCGCGGGGATTACCCTTGCCTCAAACCTCATGCAGTCGGGAATCTCGAATCCGGCGGATGCAAAAGATCCTGCCCAGGTTCTCGGCGCTTTTACTCTCGAGCCGGAATTCGGGGGAGCAATTGTGATAGAACCTGAGTATCTATCCCTATCCGGTGAGTACCGATATAGCAGAACTGACGCATCATACAAGCTTGGGGCGGATCGTTTGATTTCTCAGTCTGCTGTCGCGGAGGCTGTTTTTGATCTTGGTGTTTTCGGTAAAGAGCTGCTCGAATTCAGTACTTTCGGCATTCAGGGAGGCGCGAATTTCCTTCAGCAGGGAGACACGACAATAAATACTCTGTATAACGCTGCCCAAAACTTAAACCTGGTATTTCATATCGCCGACGAGCCATGGAGCAACATAACCGTTACTGAACGGGTTTCTTTCCAGGATTCAGGATCTCCGGGAGCTACCGATTATTATGCACCGGATAGTGTACTTCTAGCGTCAATCGGCCTTGGTGGAGCGACATGGCTCAATATGACAAATGAAACTACTCTTGGGTTAATTATGAATCTTAACGGCGGAGTGCTGATTCCAGGGCTCTTAAGCGGACAATCGATTATCGCAAACGGCCAGGCCGGGGCGGATTTTCGAATTGAATTTGGGATTGGCGACGTGAGTTATTTCGCTGCTGCGCAGGGTTCCGGAACCTTCAGCTCTTTCCCCGAGTTCGAGTACTGGTCCGCGGCGGTCTCTTTTGGGATAAATGCCCGGCTTCCGCGTCTTTTGGCGCAATAACCGGCTGCACATACGAAAAACCCCGATTTTATTAGGGATACTATTCTGTCGGTTAAACAAAATATGGGTTTTTCGATGTGCCCTCAAGATATCTGAAAGAGCGTTTTGCACTCCTGGAAAAGCTGATCTTTCCCAAGCGAGTTTATAAATGAAGTCTGATATTCGCTAATATCACTTTCCTTCAGACTGGTTTGGCGGAGGATATCTCGTATAACCGACGGTTCCAGAGGATTATTTTTGTACAGGTCAATGTTTGAAGCAACGAAATCTGCCGCAGAAACAAGCAGGATCGCTGTTTTGTGGGATGAAGTTACATTTGCTGAACCGTGCTCCGCCGCCGTATCGACATAGACATCCGGAAAGTGCCAATTTCTCAGTACATCAGCTCCGACTTCACGATGAGAAACATCATAAAGCTCCAATTCAATCTCGCTAATCCTTTTTTCCCCGGAGCGAGCGAGTTCGAGCACTTTATCATAACCTTCCGGATCGGCGTTATGCAGGGCCGTCTGGCCGATATTATGCAGGAGGCCCGAGAGAAAGCACACATCCGCCAGATTTCTGTTCATGGTTTTCTCCGCCATATCTTTCGCCAGAAATGCGACTATTACCGAGTGCTTCCAGTAGAACTTGTAGAAAGCAGCGTTCTTTCCCTTGGTAAACATATTTGACGCGGTTATGAGCATAACCAGGCTTTTTATAGTTTTAAATCCCAGGAGAGTTATCGCCATTTGAAGATTTTTGATTTCACGCTGCCGCGCATAGAGGGCGGAATTCGCTACTCTCAATATTTTGGCAGAAAGACCCGGGTCCATTTTGATGGTATTTTCCAGTTCTTTGAACGAAATATCGAGCTTTTCTTCGGCTATGCTCAGAATCTTCGTAGCTATATCCGGCATTACCGGAAGGTTCTTCATGTATTGAGTGTAATCTTTCATTGCAGTCGCCTCTGCTGCTTACCTGATGTTTCCCATACTGTATAGTATTATTGCGAACTCTTCCATACCCAATAGAGGAGTTCTCATTTTGATCCATTGATTATGAGTTATATCGACAGCTATGTGAGGATGCGTTTTTATTGATCAAAATGAGAAATCCCGGCACAATTTCGGCCTGCAATTCTCAATATGATCGATCGAATACGACTATAACCTGTACACTTACACCCTATACTAATGAGGAACTGTTCATATTGAGAATTGCTCTACCAAATGAAATCGGGGCAAAAAAAGAAAGCCGGCTGTTGCCGGCTTTTAAAACTGGTCGGTTTGTCATGTAAACCGATATCCAGTAGTTATTTCGGGGATGAATCCCCGCGTTATTATATACATCCGTTCTCAGCGTGATGCCGTTCATGATTAAAAATCACGAAACGAACGGTAACTTTTCTCCACTTCCGTTTTCTAGAAGTGGAGTCTGCCATCCGGCGGGTTCATGATGATAGACCTCCGCGTTTGATAAGCTATATTAATAATAATTCATAAACGGGCATCTGTCAAATATCCCGGGGATTAAAGTTTGAAATATCCGCCAGCTCTTCGTAGAGCTGCTTTTCTTTGTCTGAGAGATTGGTCGGCACCGCCACTTTTACGATTGCATAGAGATCTCCTCGGCCGTCTTTTTCCCGGCCAAGTCCCTTTCCCTTCACCCGTATCTTTTTACCGCTGCCTATGCCCGCGGGCAGTGTAACGAGAGCCGTACCTTCAACAAGGGGTACAACGATTTTCGCACCAAGGGCCGCCTCCCAGGGCGTAACCGGAAGATCAGTTTCGAGGTCTTTTCCGCTGTGTCGGAATTTTGCGTGTTTGGCAATCTTAATTGTCAGGTAAAGATCCCCGGCTTTCGCTCCGCCGCTGCCTTCTCCGCCTTGGCCGCTCAGCCTGAGTTTCGTTCCGGACACTACCCCGCGCGGTATGTTTACATCCAGGGTTTTGTTCATTGTTCTCGGCCGACCGGCAACCTCTGTTACCACGGTTTTCATGGATATACTTCTTTTCCCACCCTTATAGGCGTCTTCGAGGGGAATTGTCAGCGCCGTTTCATGGTCCTGCCCCTTCCTCTTGAATTGTCCGGCAAATGGTGACCCGGAAGACGAGCCGCCGGTGCCTGATTCACGGGGTCTGCCGAAAGCGCCGAAGATGCTGTCAAAGAAATCGCTGAAACCGCCGTTAAATCCGTCAAATGCGAAATCTCCTCCTCCCTGCGGGCCCCCCCGCGGTCCTCTCTGCGAGCTCCACCCAGGGGGAGGTGAAAAATCGTCTCCCATATTCCAATTCTTACCGAGCTGATCGTATTTTTTTCGGTTCTTAGGATCTCCGAGAACCTCGTATGCTTCACCTATCTGCTTGAACTTGTCTTCCGCGCCCTTTTCCTTATTTATATCTGGATGGTATTTTCGCGCGAGCTTGCGATATGTGCTTTGAATTGTGTCCTGGTCCGCACTTCTCGGTACGCCAAGGATCTCATAATAATCCTGATATTTTACTGCCATTGAATAAGCCTGCTCTCGGTTTTCTTTTGAATAATAATATACCCAGAAAATGGACCGGAGTGTAAAACGTGAATAAATTCACGTTTTACACTTGACCATACGGCTGGGTATGTTACCATTTACCATAGTATCACTAACGATTTCTTTTTCCGATTCTATGGAGGCCGAAATGATTAAAAAAACTGCATTTTTAGTTCTGATTCTTGCTATTTCCGGATCTATTCTCTTCGCAGAAGGCGGATCTGAGATGGAAAGCCGAGAAATTCCGGATATTTACACCGACGATGCCTGCCTAAATTGTCACACATCGCTTACACCCGGAATTACAGAATCGTGGATGAACAGCAAGCACGCATATTCCGGCGTCAGCTGTGCGTCTTGTCATACAGGCCAGGAAGACGACCCCTCCGGCGCAGATCATTTTGGAGCAGTTGTTACACCGGTGCCCTCGCCCAACTACTGTGCTTCATGTCATCCATCGGAGGTCGAGCAAAATACCCGGTCGAAACATGCGTGGACTGCTTTTATCGGTAATTACAAACCATACTACATCAAGGCCAAATCAATGGGCCTGGACCCGCTTAGTCAGGAAACAGCGAAGCAGCTCAATCCTGATGAAATGGCCAAGCGTGCATTGACGCCTCTATTTGCGGACAGCGGCGTGCTGAAAATGACAGGACTCCTTGATAATCCTGATTACAATCACAACAACGTTAACCTAGGCTGTGCCCAATGCCACGGCACCTTTGTCATTGCCGAGGATGACGGGACTCTGACCGGCTGGCCGAATACCGGTGTAGGACGGGTTAATCCCGACGGCGCGCTCGGTTCATGCTCCTCTTGCCATACGCGGCACAGTTTCAGCGTTGTCGAAGCTCGAAAACCTGATACCTGCGGCCAATGTCATCTCGGACCGGACCACCCGCAGCATGAAATCTATACCGAATCGAAACATGGAAATATTTTCGCGGCTAGGGGCGAAGAGTGGAACTGGGATGCTCCGGCCGGAGAGTGG
>JABGPX010000205.1 GCA_018644745.1 Spirochaetales bacterium | reverse complement strand
CGGTCGGTAACCTCATCGAGAAGATCCCGTTCGAGGGCACGCACAAAATACCAGACTTCCGCTTCATCAGGCACAATATTTGGAACCCGGCCGCCGTTGGTGACGGCGTAATGAATTCTCACCTTGTCAGGCACATGCTCTCTCAGATAATTCACCCCTACATTCATCAACTCTACCGCGTCGAGGGCCGAGCGGCCTTTTTCCGGAGCCGCGCCGGCATGAGCGGTTGTGCCAAAAAATCGAAAACTCAGATCGTTTACACCAACTGCTGTACCTTTGCCGGGCATATTTATATTTGCCGGATGAAAGTTAAACGCCGCGTCCAGATCGGTGAAACAGCCGGTTCGTGCCATGAATGGCTTTGCGGATATCTGTTCCTCCGCCGGGCAGCCGAAGTAGCGAACGGCTCCGGTGGTGCCGTGTTCCTCGAGCCACCAGCGAAGCGCCGCCGCGGATGCCATACCGCCGGTGCCGAGAAGATTGTGTCCGCAGCCGTGACCCGGACCCCCGACAATGGCCGGATCGGGTATGGATACAGCCTTCTGCGACAGCCCTGGTAAAGCGTCATATTCCCCGACAAACCCCAGAACCGGTTTTCCCTCGCCCCACTCCGCCATAAAAGCGGTAGGTATTGAAGCGATGTTTCGTTCAATCGTAAATCCGATTGATTGGAGATACTTTATCTGAATTTCCGATGATTCCCGCTCTTCCCACGCGGGTTCCGCAAGCTGCCAGATCTGATCAGCTATCGAGGCGAAAACCGCCTCATTGTCGTCGAGCCAGGAGAGTACATAACTGCTTGGTTTCATGGCTCTATCTTCCCTCAACAAAACTGTAAAAATCTATAGAATTAATCCAAGGGAAAGATGAAGGAATATCCGCCGGCAGCTGGGCTTCGATGATTCTGAAGTCCACCCTTGCGCGCGCCATCCTCTGGTTAACTTCAAGCACCCGCAGACGCCCTTTCAGGTGTTCAATTTCAGTCAGGAGCCGGAGTACCTCCTTTTCAATACTCAGAAGGCCTTCAACATCGGTTCGGTCAATGTATTCAAGGTTCTTGGCCAGCACCTCGTCCCTGCTCGTTATACCGGTTTCCAGACTGCTTATTTCCTCACGCATGTCTCGAGCCGCGGGATTGAGCTCAATTATCCGCTCAGCGGTATTTTCAAAGAGCATGATAAACTCTTTCACAATTGAAAATGGAAATCTTATCATCAGTGAATCATCGGATTTAAACAGAAAGTATCCTCCCGCACTTTCCGCCCAGACGGCCATCGTTTCCACGGCCTCCGCGGAGTCCGCAACCAGGCCGACCGCCTGGATATCGTAGAAAAGCGTATTGTCCTCGGCTGCAAGCGCTGGAATCACGACAATTATCATAATCAAGGCAAAGATGAATCTATTCATTTTTTCACCTCCGCTTTTTCCAACACCTTCAGGATGGAACTCATTCTCTTATCAAAGGTCTCATCATCGGGAAAGAATGCTTCGAAGACAATCAACTCATCACCTTCGCCGGAATCGAGAACCGCCACGAAATAGGAGAAGGGCTGCCGATCTTTGCTCTTGAAAAGTGCGCCGTGAAACTCTCCCGCGTCGAAACTCCGGGATTCCGCATAAAAAGGACCAAGGTGATAAAGAAGCGCGCCTTGCCAGAAAGCGCCGTCGCCAAGGGGCTGGTTCTTGACCGCACCAAGGCGAACTCGCGTTCCCTCCGCTGCTTCGGCCTTAAAGCCCGAGCCGCTATCGAACACCGCGAAATCATCCGCTAGAGCTATCTTCACATTCCTGACAGTTCCTCCTGTGGTAGGATAGAGAGGATCGAGTC
>JABGPX010000504.1 GCA_018644745.1 Spirochaetales bacterium | reverse complement strand
ACCGAATGGTGTTGCCGCTCTTGTCAGCCGGATCGATAACGCCGGAATCACTATTGAGTTGGTAAACATCGATCCTCTTGCAGATAAAAAACTGACTGTCCTGGCAGGTGCTTTCGGCGAACACCGGTTCACCAAAGCGGTTCGTGAAGGATTACCGCCGGTAAATGTCGATGGACCGAGTTTTCGTGTAGAGATAGGCCCCGGCGCAAGTGCGAAAATTGATGTGGGCCTTCATCGATTTGCAGGGATCCCGGGTTACGTTTTCCCGGATATGTAGATCCTATTGGGTATTACGATGTGCGTTATATTTCACCAAGATCGGAAACAAGAGTTTTTATCTGCGATTTCTCGGTGTCCGAGAGACTCCTCTCATAATCCGGTGCGAAGTTGCCCTCATAACCTAGCAAATTCATTACGTAACTGAAGGACGGCCAGATACCGATACCGAGAAGTGCATCTCGAAAATCCATCATCCTGCGCAGAGCGTCCTTGGCTTGATCCGGATCGTTCCGGTTAAAACTTTCTTGAACTTCTCGAATGGTACGGGGCACACATGCGAAGATCCCGTCTAGATACCGATTTACCCCATAAGCTTCCGCCACATCAAAAAGATCAGAACCAGAAAATATCGGCGTGAAATCATCATTTCCTTTGAGCGCCGCCGACACCTGCTTTATCAGCACCAGGTCACCGCTTTTTATGCCTTTTACCAAACCTTCCCGGTAGAGCTCGAGAACCATCGGCAGGGTTAGTTTATGCTTGGTGAAGGGAATATCATACAGGTAGTAGTCTTTCGATGTCTTCTCCGCGGTTTTCCTAAAGAAATTGAGCAGTGTGGGATCATCAACTTTGAAGTAATACGGCGCGGTCATTACTACGCCGTCGATTTCTTTGTCTTCGAGTATTTCCAGTTTATCTTCCACTCTCGCCAGGCTGTTTTCTGAAGCACCGATAAGCAAAACACATTTCTTGCCGACCGCTTCAATCGCCGCGTTTACACCCCGTTCATATTCAGAGGTCTTAACGCATCCGCCCATCCCCATAGTCCCGTACAAGAGCAGCCCCGATGCACCGGCGCTGATCTGATCCTCAATTTCCTTCATCAGACTGTCCAAGACAATTTCGCCGCGATTATTAAGCGGTGTTCCAACGGCTGTATAAAATCCTGCTTTCAACATGTAGCTAACCTCTTTTTATGGCCTAAACGGCAGCATCTATCCCGGGCTGGGAAGCAAAAAAACTCTGCAGCTTTTCATACTCCTCATCACCAATGGTAACATAGGGTTTTCTGCGCCATCTCTCTGCTAATCCGAATATTTCAAGGGCGCCATGGATGCCCGCGTCGAACCCACCGTCAAAACCGGTGATGAGATCAAACAACGGCATGTCATATTTTTCTATCACAGATACGGCTCCCTGGATATCACTACGAATAACGCATTCCCAATACAGCCGGGCAACCGAAGGTTTGAATATCTGATACGTAGAGAGGTATCCGTCGCAGCCATAGGGTTGATTATTCAGGTGATTCTGCTTCTGCCCGCCGCTGACAACCGCCCAGGATTCGTGGGCAAGCAGACTCATTTTTCTCGAAAAAGCACCGCAAAAGTCATCCTTTATTGCCACAATATTCTTCAGACTCAAGCACTTCTCTATCGTTTCAAGACCAAATGCCGCTCCTCTCTGTATAAAAACATTCGTAACAAGCATGACAGGTATCTTTTTCGACACTTCTTCGTAGTGCTCCATGAAGGTGCGGCTGGAGCCAGATCTCCCCCAATCAGGCGGCATCACCATGAGCACATCCGCGCCGATTTCGGCTGCATGCGCGGCAAACTCAACGGCGTGGGAAGTATCGAAATATCGATCGGCGGTTATTACCATCGCCCTTCCTCCTACCTGATCAATTACTAATTTTGTTATTTCAGAAATCTCCCTCTCCCTCAGGCAGACATAATGGCTGTTGCCGGCGGTAAGCATAATAACCTTCGAGCCGTTTTCAATATTGAATTCGATCATATTTGACAGGCTTGAATAATCGATTTCTCCGCCCTTTTTGAAGGGCGTCGAGATCGACGGAATGCATCCGGTGAGCGCAATTCTGATTTCCTCTCGATTGGCCTCTGAAATACTGAGTCTGTTTTTGCTATCAATACAATCTATATATTTACCCACAATCGCTCCTAGTCACAAAGCTAGAGAGGAAGAACGTGCTCCTGATCGACGCTATCACCCGGCCGCCAGGAGAAGATGCGGGTATCGTAGATGCCTTTCCTGGAAGTCATGGCAGCGTGAAGACGCTCGAGCTCTTTTCGACATGCCTCAATAAGCTCCGCGGGATAATGAAAAAGATCGATGTGCTTATCGAACTCATGTTCATCATCGACTATTACATCATGCCGATCGGGTTTCAAAATTAAATCAAGATCCATGTCTACCGCAGTTACACGTTCATTATTCCAGTCCGCGGGTGTTGCGATATTTACATAATGCATGCGTGGAGTCCAATCTCGGTTCCAGGCTATTGCGATATTATGATAAAACTTCCTGTAAAATATCTGGAGACTGTGCATGTTCGCGGTGAAATTACCCCGATAGGTCTCAAGCAATTGATCGGGACCGCGGTAGACTATCAGCGTATCTTCATCGGTGCCTATTATCTCAACTGGAAATCGGTAGTGCAGGCTGCCATCGTATTTCGTAGTGTGATGCCAAAAAGCGCGCATTGGCGAATAGTAGTGAGAATTACCGGGTTAGGGAAGTGTTATCTATTACGAAGGTCTGAATATCTCATCAACTCTATGCCGACATTCTCGCAGTAGTCGACGATTTCGATATCGCTGAACATCCGGCGCTGTCTGTTTCGCGGAAGAAGCACCTCGCCTCTGTTTCCTTCCGGGAGGCGGAGCCGTTCTGTCTCTTCGGTTTTGAACGCAGGGTGGCCAACGAGGAGGTATGTTCCTGCTTCCGTAGTCGAGAGATGATCGGCAAGCTCAGTTCCGGGATGCTCCGCGGGGCCCTGCCAGCCGGGAATTTCCGCAAAAACGCCTTCTTTGATGAGTTGGTCGCTATAAAGCAGCCCATGAGCATCGGCAAAAGCCGCCAGTTTCTCGCCAAATCCGGGAAAACTGCCGACACCCATGTGAGCATCGAGATATTGAATAGTAAATCCAAGGTCATTGAGCCGTCTGAATTGGGCGTCCACTTCCGCCATCATTTCATCGACATTCGGCTTTAGCAGCGAGAGTTCATCGCAGTCGGCAGGAAATGATCCATCCTCCCGAAGCAGTGACGACACCGTCTCGGGCTCGGCGACGGGCCCCCATCTCAGATTTGCCCATTCGGAGGTAAGACATACATGAAACCCGAAGTTGGCGATGCTTGAAAGGTCCAGCAGGGTTTCCGCTGCGTGTTCAATCTGCGGACCGGGTGCAAGAAGGCTGATATTACGCACAATACCCTGGCGAACCGAAGCCCGGGTGGCCTTGTTAGCAGTCAAATTCATTCCCGCGTCATCGGCGCGGGTAACCAGTCGTATTCCGGACATACATGCACCCCCTTCGTTTATCTCTTATATTGTAGCTCGCCAATCACTTGCTGTCACCGTCATGCAGGCTGTCACCGTCATGCGGATCATACTAAAGATACCAACAAAGAGAGGTGTTATCCAGGCTGGACCAATTCAAGCTGTGAGAAGAAATTTCTTTCTACCAACAGCAATAATCAGTCCGCACATCGCGGCGGTAAGCGCGGCCAAGATTCCCAATTCAAGTGCTACATCAGATAGCCTCGCTCCGTGCTGACTTACCTCAAGCACAGGATAGAACATGTAGTAGGTCGGGAAAATTTTCCCAATCCACGGTGGTACCTTGGGAAACAAATTCAGAATCCCGGGAGCATACAACAGAAGCATCGAGCTCTTCATCAAAGACATCAGAGCCGCTATATCTTTCGCCAGTATTCCAGCGAGGCCGCCGAAGGTGCAGGCGAACGCCGCCGCCATAACCAAGGTTAAAAGAAGAGCTCCAGGATTCTCGCCGAAAGAACGATTCATGAGCAGAATCAATAGCCCCATTATAAGGCTCATTACAAGGCCGAAGCTGCTCTTTGCCGCAACTACTTCGCCAAAAGACACAGGCGAAACCTGCATCGCGAGAAGGGTTCCTTTTTGTTTTTCATCCACCAACGCGGACGCAGGAATTATCAACCCACTCATTACGGTGGCAAGAAGGACCATCAGCGGCAGAAATCGTCGGCCCAGCGGGACAATCTCCGAGTTCCCGAGAATGACCGTATCGATTTCTACCCGTGTCTCTATTCCCGCAAGTTGGACAAATACATCAAATAACCCAGCCATTACCGCAGCCCTGTCTTTCAGAAGGCTTTGTCCCCAGGTATAAGTTTGGATAGTACCGGTTATTCCCTGCTTCAGATTCCTATCAAAATCCGAAGGAATTACTATTCCCATATCAAGCTTTCCGGATGCAACAGAACTCCGCATGGCTCCGATATCGTCGAACTTAAAAATCCTGACAAGATCCGCATCCTGAACAAGCTTTTGGACCGATGATGAATCCTGGTAATAAAAGCCGACCGCCGGCTTCCCGGACAAAAAGGATCCAAACAGAGCGGTTATCATAATCGAAGTGATAATCGGTGTAACCACGGCCTGGACGAAGAAAAAGCTCTTTGGACCGTGCCGGAAATCCTTCCTGAGAATCGCAAGTAACCGCCAAATCATATTCGCCGCCTCTTCAGAGCCGTGACCCCTATGGAGATGAACAGGAAATCGAAAATTATTAAGAAAATGATGTCGCGCCACAGCTCCATCCATCCCGCATCAAAATGAGCCACCTGAAATATCAAATTGGTGAGATAATAAGAGGGTATTATCTTGATCCAATCCGAAACCAGGCCGGGTAAAAGAACATTCAGCGCCGGCATAAAAAGCACGATCATCACCAGCATGCTCCAGGCAATAACGGTCATCATGTTTTTGGAAATCGCCGCTATAAGAAATCCCAGCCCGGCTACCAGAAGCGATCCAAAGAAAAGCCCGGTAACCAGCAGCAGAGGTCCGGAAAAAAGAGCTCCTGAGACGCCGAGTAGAATAAGTGCCTGTACAAAGGTAATTCCTACTCCCGTAATCGCTTTCGCAGTAAGCACCGACCCGATCGATGTTGAAGTGATGAGTATAGAACTCAACGTATCTCGATCAAACTCCTCGGCGATGAGGGTCCCGAGGCCCATGATTTCCATGAGGATGATGAATCCGGCGAAAATCGGGATAAGCCGGTCACGCGCAGGAATCTGTTTTCCCGCCATATCCGGACCCAGGATATATTCTTCTTCCTTTACCAGAGCCACCCCGTCTCCATGAAGCACGAGCATAAGCTGTTCGGCGATCTTTACCATGGGGCCAACCATTTCAGAAGGGGCGGTAGAGGAAAATACCGCCGTAACTCGCAATTTCTCACCGGTTTTTATACTTCTGCTCAAGCCGGATGGAAATATGATACCCATTACAGCATCTCCAGATGAAACGCTTTCCTTCAGCTCTTCTTCGGTTGATAGCGCGGTCACGACAATACCATCGACGGCCATATCATCGAGAATCTGTTCAGGCAGCGTCAAACCGTAGATACCGATATTCATGGTTTCATCTACATCTCCGGGAAGAAGAAAATACAGAACAATTATCAACGCAAAGACGGCAAGCGGCAGAATCGACAAGACCTTGTTCCTGAAGAGCAACGTGAAATCTTTTTTTACCAGGGCGCCTACCGCAGCCATCATGCAAGGCCTCGTCCGGTAATCTGAATGAAAATATCTTCCAGGGTGGCCTCAGCACTATGCATGGTTACCACTTTCTCCGTTTCCAGAAGTTCCCTGACCCGGGCGCCGCTCGCCGCGTCGTCAAGAATAATTTTCTTACCATGGACCTCTCCATCTTTTCCGAGAACCTCTACATTCAGCGCCCTTTCGCCATAATTTTGCTTCAGGAGCGCGGGTCTATCGATAGCAGCTATTTCCCCCTGGTTGATAAAGGCAACTCTATCCGCAAGTCTGTCAGCTTCTGACATATCATGAGTTGTAAGGAATATACTGGCTCCCCTTTCCTTTTCCTCCAGAATGATTTTGCGGATCGTCTCCGCTGAAACTGGATCGAGGCCGTCGGTTGGTTCGTCGAGGAACAGAATATCGGGGGGGTTGATGAGCGCCCGCGCAACCATAAGGCGTTGTTTCATTCCTTTTGAATAGCTTTCGACGCGGTCGTTTTCTCTACCCGCCAGTCCGACCCGCTCAAGTATACGCAAGGGATCGAAGCTGGAAATTCGAAACAGGCGGGAATAGAAGAGTAGGTTTTCCTTGGCGCTCATCTGTTCATACAGATTGGTCTTTTCAAAACTGACACCGATTCGCGCCTGCATTTTCCGCGTTTTGTTCGGCAGAATATTACCAAGTACAATTACCTCGCCCTTCTGCGGCGGCAAAAGACCCGTAAGAATCTTCACCGTAGTGGTCTTTCCCGCGCCGTTCGGCCCCAGAAATCCGAGAATTTCGCCCCGTCCGACTTCAAAACTAACGCCTCGAACCGCCTTTACCGAGCCGTAGGAGTATTCAAGATCCGTAACCTGTATCGTGCTGATATCCATATCGATGCTCCTGAGAATCCTTATATTAGAATCATAATAGACAGGGAAAAGCATTGCCAATTCATCGCTCACACCCTATGATACATAAAGTAGAATAATGAAAAGTATACTATTGATAGGCACCACTATAAACCGCTACTTTGACATCCGGCACATACGAAACCGTAAACCATTCTGTAAGCAGAACAAAATGTGGGTTTTTCGATGTGCCCTGATAGGACTTTCCGCCCTCATCGTTTTTTCCTTTTCGGCATGTTCGTTATTTGAGCCCAACGATAACCCCGTCGAAATCCTGGTAAAATCACAAGCTTTAACCCTTGCGTGGGACGCCCCGGCTTACTCCGGCACGTACCCCGGCTCGGAAATTGTTTCATACAACGTGTTTTACCGGGTCCACGGCGCGTCAGACTGGACGCTTCTCAGTGAAGTGGAAGCTGATTCGAGCCCCTCATTGAAAATCACCGGCGATGAACTTGACTTCGGTTTTTACGATTTTGCGGTTAGCGCGATAAGCGAATCAGGCGAGGAGTCCCCGCTGCATGAATCAACCGACACCACCGCCGATCCGATTATCGGATGGTATGTAAACTGGATCGGCTCGTTATAAATACTGGAGGAACAGAAAAATGAACACAAAACTATTACGAATTGCGGCATTTGCCCTCATTACCGTGTTTGCTGCTGCGGGAAGCCTCATGGCTGAAGAGGCGGCGGAGACGGCAGAGAAGAAGGAAATGCAGCCCTTTGGTATTATCTTTAATACTGGATCGATTCTGCTTGAACTCGAAAGTTATGAGGCCGGCATCGGGATAAAAACTCTCGGCGAAAAGCTTGCAATGAGATATTCGGCTGATATTTTCGCGGCAAACAACTTCAGCACATTGAGTTTCGGATTAGGCGTTGCCCTGGAAAAGCATCTGGCCCCCGGCAAAGCATCGCCATATATCGGCGGTTTCACCCATTTGAGTTTCACAACACAGAAAACAACCACGGATGATGACAACTGGACGCAGAATATGTCAATTCCCATTTCAGCAGGCGGTTTGCTTGGTGTTGAGTTCTTCCTTCTGGAAAATTTCTCGATATTCGCCGAGTATGTACTCGCGGCTGACGTGGGTATCTCGATAAATAAAACCAGCACAGCCGGCGTGGTGGAAAGTACGACCGATTACACGATTGCCCTGGATTCGAGAATTGGAAATAATTCGAAACTTGGTGTAGTTATTTATGTTAAGTAACACCCAAAATGGCAACGCTGTTAGAAATAGAAAGCGACAAGGAAACAGCAGATAGAGTAGATCACTTCTTTAGCGGTAACGGACACCAGGTTTCGTCGGTTTCCAATCTCGACGAAGCCGACACCGCGCTTCAGGAGAACGTTTTTGATGTGATCATCTGCGATGTTCTTCCGGAAAACCGCTCATTCCTCGATCTGCTGGCCCTCAAGTCGGAACACAACCCCAGCTCCATTCTTATCGTCACATACGATCTAGCAAATATAGACGCGGCGGTTCAGGCAATTCGTGAAGGCGCATTCGATCTTATTCAACGGCCATTCAGGATCGCAGAGCTCTACATCAAGGTAGAGAAAGCTATCGAGATCAAACGTTTGCAGCGGGAGGCGCAGAATCTGCGGGGTGAACGCAAGCTGATCTACCGTACAGGCGATTATATCGCCCACAGCCCCAAGATTAGAGAAGTTCTCAGAATCGTCGAAAAAGTCGCCAGAACAGATTCTAGCGTCATAATCACAGGCGAAACCGGCACCGGAAAAGAGCTTATCGCTGGAACCCTTCACTACAACAGCGAACGGTCCGACCGCGCCTTTGTAAAAGTCAGCTGCGCTGCGCTGCCCGACGCGCTGCTTGAAAGTGAGCTTTTCGGTCACGAAAAAGGGGCCTTTACCGGCGCGGAAAGACTCCGTGTCGGTAGATTTGAGCAAGCCGACGGGGGCAGCATACTGCTCGATGAAATCGGAGACGTAAGCCTGCTGACGCAGGTAAAAATACTGAGGGTGCTTCAGGAACGGGAGCTGGAGCGGCTGGGCAGTAACCGGACGATACGGGTCGATATCCGATTTATCGCGGCAACGAATAGAAATCTCGAGCAGATGATTGAGGATGGTGATTTCAGGAAGGATCTGTATTACCGGTTGAATGTTGTTACGATCAGGATTCCACCTTTACGGGAGAGAAGACAGGATATTCTGCCGCTGGCCAGTTTTTTCCTGCGAAAATACTCCGGAGACATCAATAAAACAATCGAGGATTTCGATCCGGCGGCCGCCAGGCTTCTGATGGATTATGATTGGCCGGGCAATATTCGTGAACTGGAAAACAGCATCGAACGGGCTGTAATAATGACCGAAAGCAGCACAATAACCCGGGCGGATCTTCACCTCACAAAACACATGAAAGTAAACGGCAGTTTAGATTTGTCTGGAGGTTTCCCCGAGCAAGGCATTAATTTAGAACAGGTTGAGCACCAGCTCATCATCAAGGCGCTCGAGAACTCCGATTGGATTCAAAAGGACGCGGCGGCGCTGCTTCAGCTGACCCCCCGAGCGTTGAATTATAAGATAAAGAAGCACAACATCACCCATAACTCTTGGAAAACCCACACCTGATCCAAGAGCTCTAGTACCCACATCGACTCTGGTAATAACCATTTAGTAATTAAAAATCACCAAAAACCTGAAGCAGAAAGCAAAAACTCCCGGTATTCCTTTACAGAAATACCGAAATCAGCCTCGCTCATGCATGGCACGGTTTGTGCATTAGTGTAGGCGACGGCTACGGCCGAAAGGAGCTGCAGGAATGACCAACTATCAGACAATCACCACGCTTGCTATTATCTCAATCGCAATTATCTCATGCCATGTGCCGACTTTGAACGATCAAATCGGCACCATGCACCTCTCAATCGATGCGATGAATGTGAAAACTCTCGAACCGAATATCAGTCTGGACCCGGCAAACTATCATATAGCAGGATTTGGACCCTCAGGCGAAAGCTTTGACATAGATACGGCGGAGGCAAGTGTGGATGTGCCGGATTTACTTATCGGTGAATGGAACATCCTGGTATCCGCGGAGAACAGCAGCGGCCACCTGATCGGCCAGGGCAGCTCCCCGGTGCTCATACGTACGGGAACGGTGGAACCTGTGTCTATTTTTGTTTCGCCGGTGGACGGCACCGGTACTTTCGACCTGGCGGTAACCTGGAATCCCGCGGCGGTTGATATTGCCGGAATCGAAGGCGAGCTGCTCGATACCGAAGGCGTAAGCCGGCCGCTGACCTTTGATGTGTTAACCGGATCGGCCCGCCACATCGGCGGTATTCTGGACTCAGGTTACTACACGCTGGTAGTGCAGCTCAAAGATAACGGAATTCCTGTTATGGGCGCCGTGGAGGTAACCAGGATCGTTTCCGGTGCAATTACCGCCGGATCCTACGATTTCACCGACATAAATCAGCCCGGCGGATCGGTACAAATTAATATCACCCCGAATATGGAAGACCCGGTGGAAGTGGCCATTTCCGGGCAAGTACCCGAACTTACGTTGAATAGTTCGATGACCATAACCGCGTCAACTCCATCAGAGAGCACAGCGGTGATATACGCCTGGTACCTAAACGGCGTATCCATAACATTGGGCAACAGCATCACCCTCGGGCAGACCCTGGAGCCGGGCTACTACCGGGTCGATGTAACCGCGTTTACAACCGACGGCCGCCGGGCAGGCTCGACTACTCATCAATTTACGGTATTAGAAGGCTAGCAATGTGCCGGGCTTTGAAACTGGGATTATACACTATATTTGCAATGCTCGCCGCGTCGTGCGCCTTACCCCGGCTGGATGTGTTTACCGGGAGTTATGGATCGCTTCAGGTCGATTTTGGCAATTTTCAGCCAAAAACCCTTTCCCCGGACATATCAAGCGTTCCAGCGTATTTCGAGATTACCGGTACGGGTCCGTCGGATGAAAGCTTCTCTGTATCATCGAGCGAGGAATCAACTACTTTTGATGGGCTGATATTCGGAACATGGAGTGTATCGGCGGAAGTTTTCAACGCGGAGAGCCGATTAATCGGCGAGGGCAGCGGAGAGGTGGAAATACGTAGCGGCGAAACCGAAAATCTATCGATAGAAATCAGCCCGATCACCGGGCAGGGTGATATCTCGGTCGGTCTTCAATGGGCGGGAGATCTTTTGACAAATCCGGCCATAAACGCTCAGCTTGTCGGCGATGGGGCGTTATCCCAGACCGTAAATTTTGCCATCGACGGCGTGGGTTCCGCGTCAGTTCTCATGGCGGATGTGCCGTCGGGTTATTATACAATGACTGTGAATTTGCTGGATGGTACAGCAGTTGTGGCGGGATTAACGGAAGTAGTGAGGGTAATGACAGGGCAGATAACGGAAGGAGTTT
>JABGPX010000555.1 GCA_018644745.1 Spirochaetales bacterium | reverse complement strand
CCGGGGATGGGTGGAGGATGAAGAAGAAGCAACCGGGAACTATCGTGTTCATGGCACTACCCGGCGGCGTCCAATAGATATGTGGACGGAAGAACGGGATCTGCTGATCGAGCTTCCGATCACCGACTTTCTCCCCACCAGAATCGAGGAGAGGTTGGTTGGTAAAGACTGCCTGATCTCCGTTCTGGGCAATTACTATACCGTTCCCCCGAAATATGTGAGGCGGAGAGTGACGGTGATAATCAGTCCCCGGGGGATTAAGGTCTATAACCGTAAACGCGAACAGATCGCCGCCCATATCATCCCCGCAGGCAAGGGGAGGATGATTATCGATGAAAGGCATTATGACGAGCTCCGGCGCATCAAGCGCTATCTCCCTGCCAATCAATCGGAGAACCGGTTCGACATGCTCTACGGAGAAAGTGAAGGTTTCACGGGAGTTATGCAATTTTGCGAAGAGGAAAGCCTGTCATTTATCCCCTGGGGTCCTTTACGCCAGGGTCTGCTGACTGAGCGCTATCTTGACAAGGCCAAAGTTCGCCCTGGCGACCGTTTGCTCGACGAAAACATGCTGGATTCCGAGCTCACGGCGCCCGTTCTTGGAAAGCTCAACAAATTGGCCGTAAAGGCTGAAAAATATCACATATCGTTGGCGCAGCTGAGCATCGCTTATCTGCTGCAGCTCCCGGCAATGGGACCGGTTATCGTGTCGAGCTCGACGGTAGAGCAACTAGAAGAAAACGCGGGAGCTGGAACAATCCTGCTCGATCCGGACACGATAGGTGAGATCGAAGCTGTAATCGGCACGGAGACCAAATGAACATTATCACGATTGTCCTTGATACTTTCCGCTCCGACATCATCGGCAAGGATAAACGCTTGAGTTTTGTAAAGACCGCGAATCTTGATGCGCTGGCCGCCGAAAGCATTGTATTTGACCAGGCCTTTGGAGAGGGTCAGCCAACGCTGCAGATTCGCCGGGCGTTTTACACCGGAAGAAGATCGTTCCCTTTTGTGTATAACTTTGATCGGAGAGGGCATTGGCACCACGCCCCCGGCTGGCACAAAATCCCGCCACATCAATCAACATTGGCGGAGATACTTACCTCCCGGGGGTACTGCACCGGACTAATATCCGATGTGTACCATATGTTCAAACCTACAATGAATTTCTGGCGAGGATTTACCAACTATGAGTTTATCCGCGGACAAGAGTCGGATAACTGGCGGGGCGGCACCCCGGAGATGGTGGCGGACTTATTAAAAAAACACTCACGCAATCCCACGGTTGTTTCAGATCAATCCACGCTCTATCAATACCTCCTCAATCAACGATTCCGGAAAAGCGAGGAAGACTACCAATGTGCCCGTGTTTTCCGACAAGCATCGGACTGGCTCGATGATAACGCATCTAATTCCCCGTTTATGCTTGGGGTGGAGGCCTTTGATCCACACGAGCCATGGGACCCGCCGTCAAGCTACGCCGACGAATACTGCCCGAATTACAACGGTCCTGATCTCATTATGCCCGGCTCTCCTCAGGATATGAGCGCTGCGGAAATAGAGCGCACAAAAGCGCTCTATTACGGCGAGGTGAGTTTCGTTGACAAATGGGTCGGACATCTTTTAGAAAAAGTCGATCGGATGGGCTTGAAAGATGATACAGCGATCATCGTACTATCCGATCACGGCACTCAGGTGATGGATCACGGCTCCTTCGGCAAGGGCGGTTCGAATCTCCGCGCCTATAACACCGGAATCGTATGGCAGATGCGTTTGCCGAAGCACAAACCCGCACAGATAAATGCATTGGTCCAGAGCCATGACGTA
>JABGPX010000359.1 GCA_018644745.1 Spirochaetales bacterium | reverse complement strand
ATCGCCGCTGGCAATTGACCGGGTAACAAGTTTCGCCCCCTGAGCAAAAACCCTGCCACAGCCGATTGCGTTGTGACCGACCTCGCTGTTTCCCATATCGCCGTCATCAGGGAGACCAACCGCGATTCCATGAGCTTGCAGCTTTGTTGTCGGCCATTGAGACTGAAGCCGGTCGAGAATTGGCGTATAAGCGGCTTTGGAAGCGTCGCCTTCCTCGAACTTGCCGTAACCGACTCCATCCATTATTACGAGTACAAGGGGGCCTTTTCTATCTTTCATAAATGTATTCTTCGAGAGAGGTGCTATCATGATGTGTCCTTTTTGTCGTTTATGGTTCTCTACCAATATATCCAATTCCGGAGTATTTGCGAAGTCAGTCGAATTAGGATTCCAGGACAGCTTCACGAAGAGCCAGGTAGTTTTCCAATGGTACGTCGTTATTAAGCTCTGTTGAGGAGCCGATCATTATTTTCCCTTCTGCATCCTCTATCGCCTTTCTAACCGCGCGCCTGATGTCATCAGGCGTTCCGAAAGGCAAAAGCTGAGAGACATCAATCCCGCCGACCATGAACAGATCGGGAAACCGTGAATGGATGTTTCTGATATCCATTCCCGCCAAAGTTTCAATAGGATTTAGTCCATTTATTCCCGCCTCAACTAGACCGCCGAGTACCTCATTCAAATTTCCATCCGAGTGAAAAAGAACTTTTATTCCCTTCCGATGATACGCTTCGACAACCCTCGCAAGCCGGGAAAAGAAGAACTCATCAAACCAATTCGGCGCGAACATCGGACCGGTTTTATAAGCGATGTCTTCACCCACAATTACCAGCTCAAGACCATGATCGTCGGGAAGATGCTCGATAAAGGACACTGAACTCACGGTCTGATGTTCCAGGAGTTCATCAATAAGGCCGGGATGATCAGTGCTCCGATAGATAAACTGCTCGAGCCCTGATTCGGTTATTAGCTTCATGAGACCTGGGCTCCGGCCTCCGGGAACAAAAAATACCTCACCAAGCCTGCGTCGATGATCGTCTACATCTCGAAAATAACGATCGATATTCTCTACCTGAGTTTTGCCCCACTCCGCCGGATCTGCTCTCAGTAGCTCTCGTTTCTTCGTTACATATTCATCATCGCTTTCGTATCGGACATGCTCGGTCCAGGCGGTCCATCGAAAGTTACGCTGCTCTCTGCCGTCATCGAGTTGCATTGTTTCTTCCTTGCCTGGTAAACGTACGGCGGGACGGGTCGCATCGACCGCCGGTTCATAGGCGCCGAATACCACCCTTTCAGCGTTTTCAATGGTAAGACGTTCACCTGAGAAGTGGGTCAACACGGCATCATTTCGGAGCAGTTCAAAAATTGGCGGCCGATCTGGCTGTTCGCCGTTGATGAGCGCATGTACACGGGTTATCGAATTTTTCATTTCTATCTCTTTAAATCGCCAATCTCAGGTTCCTTGGTCCAGTTCGTGAGCGTGCTCAGCAAAGGCCTTGAGCAGCATACTTGTCGCCGCCAGATCATCGATATGCGCAAGCTGAACTGACGAATGCATATACCGGGTAGGCGCTCCTATAGTTGTACTCAGGGCTCCGCCTTTGGCCCGCTGTATCGCCGACGCGTCGGTACCGCCGCCGACATTCCTCTGATATGCGATGCCGTATTTTTCACAGGTATCGATGAGGAACTTGACCAATTTGGGGCTGCCGAGGGTGAGCCTGTCCATCATATAAATCCCGGTTCCCTGCCCCAGATAACAATGCTTCTGATGCGCCTTAGCGTGAGGAACGTCCCAGGTAATACTGCCGTCTATGGCAATTCCGAAATCAGGATCTACCGCAAACGCTGCCGTGTGAGCCCCTCTTACGCCGAGCTCTTCCTGCACAGTCGAAACCGCGTAGACATCAACATTGGTCTCACCTAAATTCTTCATTGCCTGAATCATGCAGTACACACCAAGACGATCGTCGAAATTTCTGCCGGTTACTACCTTGTCATTGAGCATGCGAAAATCCATATCTATGCTGATAATATCACCGATATGTACCTTGGCTTTTACCTCTTCGGCAGGAAGCCCTGTGTCGATGTAAAGATCTTCAATGGCAAGAATCCGGTTTTTCTCAGCATCACTCATGAGCCCCTGGTACTTTGGCGGAATAACACCGGCGACAGGTTCGTTGCCGTGAACTATCACCCGTTGGGAGATCAGATACTGCGAACTAAGGCCCCCGACGGGTGCAAATCGAATGAAGCCATCGTCATCGATAAAGGTCGTCATCAAGCCGATTTCATCGACATGACCGGCAAACATGACTTTTTGTGGATTCGCTGCTCCGGATGTGGCCTTCTTCAGGCCGAAGCAGTTACCCATACGGTCCCGCCATACTTCGTCACAGCAGCTTTTTAATTCTCTTTCCGCGATTTCCTGCGCGGGATCTTCAAACCCGCAGACACCCGGGCTGTCGGAAAGCCGCTTCAGCAGCTCCAAGTCGTTGTTCATATTTTCTCCTAAATAATATTTATTGTAATTGATGAACCGTTCTGTGCCCGGTGCCTTGTTCTAGGAAGCTTCGCGGTATTACTTGCTCCTGCGATTTATATGGCCGCGGTCTTTCACCAGCAGCTTTTCCAGCACGGTTTTCTGAGCCCTGATATGGTGTGAAAGCACTTTCCGTGCCTTCTCCCAGTCTTCAACCAACAAGGTTTCCAAGAGAGTCTGATGCTGAGAGGTCATTTCATCCACCACCGATGCTTCCGGCGCGGCATAATAAAATAGCTTGGTATAATATCTGGCTACAAACTGCTTAAAAAAATCGGCTATATAACGATTCCCCGATTTATCGATAATGTATAAATGTATAGCATTATTCAATGCGTGATTCTCGCTATCAAGTAACGCAACGATTTCAGATCTTTTTATATAAGGACAGGCAAGATCCAGCGCCATGAGTTCCAGGACTTCGCGTACCGCCAGATAGTCATCCATATCCTCTTCCCGAAATGGATGAACCCGCCAGCCCCGATGGGGAACATGCTCAAGCAGCCCCGCACCCGCGTACCTGCCGAAGGTACCACGAATAATCGAGCGACCGACCTGATACTTCTCAGCCAACGGTCCCTCACGCAGGTACACTCCGACGAGACTCAGGCTGGCAAACATCACCTCATCAAGAAGGACTTCATCCCATTCGGCGGGTCCTTTTGGAAAGTCCAGGACTAAGTCGCTGCCGCCGGTGCCGATCTTTTCCGGATTTATCTCCATCCTGCGGCTGTCCAGCTTGAGAATGAAGCCTTCGCTGACAAGCGCCTGCATTGCATCCCTTACGGGTGTTATACTTACTCCGTAATGCCGGGACAGATCCGCCAAAGACAGGTTCGCGGGTAACATTTCTCCAGCCTGTATACGTCTTTGAAGATCATTCTTAATAAATGCAGATATACTCATTCGTTTTTACTTCGGCCGGGGATCATCAATAGTTCATTGATCCATCTTGACTCTTAATCTATGTAGTGTAAAATACGACATGTTACTTTGTCAACATAATAAATCTTTGTTTTTAAAGAAGGGATAACTATATGGGGAAATTTCAAGGAGTTTATGTCGCCCTGAGCACGCCGATGAGCCCTGATGGTACGGTGGATCTCGGCACTCTGGAGTCTTTTGTCGACTATCTCATTACAGACGGAGGCATTCAGGGGCTGGTACCCCTAGGAAGCACTGGCGAATACTACGCCCTCAATGATGCGGAGAAAAACGACGTATCCCGAGTCGTGCTAAAAACAGCAGCGGGAAGGGTTCCAGTGCTCATTGGAACAAACGCCGGCAGTACCCGTGAAGTAATACGGCTTTCTCAAGCGGCACAAGACGCCGGGGCCGAGGGCGTGCTGCTCGCGCCGCCGTACTACTCATTACCTACCCCGACGGAACTCTATGATCATTTTGCTACGGTAGACAGCGCAATAGACCTGCCTATTATGCTGTACAACTATCCGGCACGAACCGGCGTCGATCTCACCCCTGATCTGGTCGAGGAACTAGCCGAATTAAAAAATGTCGCATACATCAAAGAGAGCACCGGCGATTCGACACGGGTAAGCGAGATAATCCGCCGATGCGGAGACAAAATTGACGTGTTTTGCGGTAGTGATACCATAGCCTTCGAGAGTTTTCTTCTCGGCGCGGTCGGCTGGGTGGCCGGAGTGGCAAATGTTATCCCGCGAGAACACATGGAACTCTATAACCTCGCGATGATAAATAAAGACATTCAGGCGGCGAAAGAGCACTCATATAAAATGCTGCCGATTCTGGACTGCTTTGAGGGCGGTGGGAAATACACTCAGTTTGTGAAAGCCGGGTGTGATCTTCAGGGGCACTCAATCGGGGCTCCCCGCAAACCCTTACTTCCGGCAACCGACAAAGAATCCGCAATTCTTAAAAAACTTCTAAAACAACTCCAATCCTAACACTACAGGAGAAATCGATTATGAACGGTTATACCGGCAAACTGCTTCGAGTATCCCTCTCAACCGGCGAGGCGGCGATTGAAGATATCGCCGCGGATATACTGTCAAAATACCTCGGAGGCGTGGGACTCGGTGCATACTACCTATACAAAGAACTCGAAGCAGGCACGGATCCGCTGGGAGAGGGCAGCAAATTGTTCCTGGGGACAAGCCCGCTGAGCGACAATCGTTTCCCCGGCGGCGGGAGCATTACTCTGTGCTTCAAATCTCCGCTCACTGGTGCCTGGGGCGAATCAAGATGTGGCGGAGACTTCGGTCCTATGCTTCGAAAGGCGGGATTCGACGCCGCAATTATTGAGGGCAGATCATCAGAGCCGGTTTATCTCACAATAATCGACGGAGAAGCCGAGCTCAAAGCGGCGGATAAGCTTCGAGGCAGAATGGTTAATGACAAACAGGAAGCAATCCGCAAAGAACTCGAAAATGAAAAAGTTCAGACTCTTGTTATCGGTCCTGCAGGTGAAAACCAGGTCCTCTACGCAACCGCTATGTGCGGCCATCGGGCAGCTGGAAGGGCCGGTGTCGGCACCATCATGGGATCAAAGAACCTTTTGGGTATCGCAGTCTACGGAGAGTTTCGCCCCGCGGTGGCCGACCCAGACGGCTTGAAAGAATCCCTGCAGGCCGCAAGCGGCGTAATACGAAGCAGCGACACAGCTGATGGCTTTAGGGAGCACGGCACGGCTGGCGATATCGCGGCAAACGACGCCGCGGGTGACTGGCCCACCAAGAATTGGCGGTCCAACTCCTGGGGTAAGGGAGAAGCGCTGTATGATTCATTTTATGAGAATTCCCTCGACAGGAATAATCCCTGCTACCGGGGCTGCCCGATAGCCTGCGGAAGAATAGCATCGGTGAAAGACGGCGCTTACAAAACGCCTTCCCATGAAGGATGCGAGTATGAGTCCCTCTCGGCCTTTACCGCCTTTGTATGCAACGACGACATGGATGCGGCTGTACACAGTACCTGGCTCTGCAACGAGTACGGAGTCGATACCATATCAGCCGGCGCATGTATCGCTTTTGCGATGGAGTGCGCCGAGTTTGGTCTCCTCGCCGGGTATGGCAAAGACGTAGACCTAAGCTGGGGCAGTTCCGGGGTGCTGGCGGAAATGGTAAAACTTATTTCCCTTCGTGAAGGAATCGGCGATCTCCTTGCCGATGGAGTGCGCAAGGCGTCTGAACGGCTCGGTGAGAAAACCAAAGCCTTCGCAATTCACTGCAAAGGCCTCGAAGGCCCGGCCCACGACGGCCGTTCTGGAAAGGCGCTTCAGATCGCCTATGCTACAGCTTCCCGGGGGATGTGTCACATTCACCCCCTTGAAGCGATGGCCTATGACTCGGGAAAAATGGATTGGAACTTAATGTCCCATGGACTTAAAGACCCTGAACTCGTAGACAGGTGGGATGAATCCGGAAAAGGCAAGGCTGTGAAAATCCTCCAGGACGGATTGATCGTTCCCGACATCCTTAATGTCTGCAAATTCTTCATGTACGCCGGTATTACCCTCGAGCATCTCGCGGCCATGTACTCAGCATCTACGGGTTTTGAGATGACCGCAACGGATCTGATTACGACGGGAGAACGTGTGATGAACCTGCATCGGCTCTTCAACCTTCGGGAGGGTTTATCCCGGTCTGACGATGCGCTGCCGTTACGTGTGCTGGAAAAACCGGAATTCGGCATCTATCAGAATGAAGAAAATTGCGCTGTAGCAGATTTTGATGCAATGCTGGATGAGTACTATGACGCCAGAGATTGGAGCAGAGATGAGGGAAGGCCGTCGGAAGTAAAATTGGAAAGCCTCGGATTAACCGGACTTGCCGGCATCTGATGAAGGTATTCGTCTCCCTCTACACAATCCTAAAAGCTTACGGTGAAAATACCATTGCCGAAGACGGCTCTGTAGAAGTCGGCAAAGGTACAACTCTCGGGGAACTCTCTAATCAACTTGGTATTCCCCCCAAGCTTGCGAAAGTTTACCTTGTAGGGGGACTCAATAAAAAGCCGGACTATACCCTTAAGGATACCGACGATGTAAAAATCTTCTCGTTTATCGGCGGAGGTTGATCGAACGGGACAGCTTTAGGCATCGGGCGTCCGAAACTCCTCGATTTTGTCATCATCGAGTTCCATTCCCAAACCCGGTGTTCGCGGAACCCGGATATAACCGTCCTCCATCTCCAAGGGTTCTCTCAAGAGCAGCTCATGAATCATTATTTCGGTGAACTCCACGACCGGGTCGGCATTTAACAGTGCCGCTCCGAGATGAAGCTTCGCGCATACTTTCAAGCCGGAGCCCCATTCGGTGCCGATTACCACCGATGTATCCGCGGCCTTGGCGACTTTGGCCCACTCGCACACTCCCTTGATGCCCGACGCCTTGGCGCATTTCGTGTTGATAAGATCAACCGCGCCGGCCTGAAGCAGATTGTAGACCATCTGAAGACTAAAGGCGCTCTCATCTGCCTCAATAGGAGTCTCCGTAGACTCTCTCACCACTTTCATGCCGCTTAGATCAAGCTTCGCTACCGGCTGTTCCAGCACTTCGAGATCCGCTCCTGACTGCTCGACAAGACGGCAAAAGGTAATAGCTTCCTTAACGGTATAACCGCAGTTTGCGTCGGCCCTCAGGCTGATATCGGGACCAAGCTTCTTTCTTATTCCGATAATAGATTCGGCGTCTTGAGCAGGATTCGAACCGATTTTAGCCTTAAATCCCCTGACCCCCTGCTGATAATATTCCCAGCAATGTTCTACCTGAACCTCCGGAGTATTACGGGCAACCTCGATCGAAGCAAGAACCTTGTCCCTTCTGAATCCGCCGATGAGAGTATAAACAGGAACACCGAATATTTTTCCGACTAGATCGTACAGTGCGAGATCGATTCCGGATGTGGCAAATCGTGTGCCGCCGCGCTCGGAATCCCAGGACACGAGATCGATCAGGAACTCCCAATCCATCGGATCCTGACCGATCAGACGAGGCGCCATATATCGATCAATCATATTCTTCACGCCGTGAACCGGCTCGGTAGTATCACAGGCCGCCTCTCCTATACCGGTAATACCCTCATCGGTATGGATTTTTACTATGACGTTCGACAGCAGTATTGTTTCGTCTTCATTCGTTTGTTTACCGCCTTTGTGCGTCCTCCCGGAACAGAACTTTTTGGGATGGCTTGTTCCTCCAACTTTATCGCAGCCGTCCTTGAACTTGCCGACGGGCAGACTTACAGGAATCGTTTCTATCCCGACAATTTTCATATTGAGTCTCCTGATAATTTTATGAGTTCTAAAGAGTATAACCGGGTTTCTTGGTCAGGGTGTCCGGCTTCGCTGCAATATCCGGATCGTACACCTCGGTTTTCCAATCCTCCGGCTGTATCTCATCAAATCCGACGCTGATAATCGACTCTTCGCTATCGGTTATTTTAGCCACGCTTGCTACTATCTCATCGGTTAGCTTCATTTTCTGTTCTTCCGATCTTCCCGGATACAGCTTTACAACGATATGGGGCATACAACTCTCCTAAAAAAACCATTATTTTACTGAGGCTGCATTACAGCCTTTTCACTAGATGGAGATCCTCGAGATGTTTATAAATCGGCTCCCGCGGGCTTTCACCGATTCGAGAACCGCGGCAAGCTGATCCACGACATCCGGATATTTCGTAACCAGATTCGTTGTTTCCGATGGATCATCATCCAGGTTGAACAGCAGCTTTCCATCTACCGCATCTTCCGGCGGCTTTTTCTTTCTTGCATAGTTATCAGTATCCACCGGTGCCAGAACAATGAGCTTCCAATCTCCGACCCTCACCGCGAAATCTCCTACTTTTGATGAGTGGCCGCCGGTATCGGAAATAAGCACGGGCCGGGGCTGAAACTCATCATTGCCATACAAAGAATCTAGAACGCTGTAGCTGTCCTCCGCTTCGCTTGAATCAAGAGTATGTCCCAAGAGCTCCGCGAAAGTGGCATAGAAATCGATAAGGCTGATGGTCTCGTCTCGCACGGTGCCAGGCTCTATTTTACCTGGCCACCGGGCGATAAAGGGAATACGATGCCCGCCTTCAAACGCGGTGTTTTTATAATCTCTCAAATTCCCTGACGATTTCTGCCCATTCTGTCCCTTCATCGGTCCGTTATCGCTGGTGAAAATAAGCAGCGTATTCTCGAGGATACCGCGAGCGCTTAGCGCTTCATATACTTGGTCGACGCACCAATCAACAAGAACGCCCATATCTCCCCGTGGGCCCTCTCGACTTACCCCCTCTGTGTACTCCGGAGGGAGCCAGGGGTTATGAGGCGCGGAAATAGCCAGATACAGGAAAAATGGATCCTCCGGCTTGGACTCAATATGATTATCAATAAACTCGACGGCCTTTTCCACGTGTCTTTTATCAACATCCGTCTCGCTCCAATCATCCGCCATCACACCCGGGAAAAATCCCGGCAGACCGTGAAACTCCTCAGGACTGTCCATCGAAGGAATGGACTCGGTCTTGTTATTCTCGATAAAACAGTAAGGCGGATCGGATGTCGAGCATCCGGCGGTGCCGAAGAAATAATCAAAACCGAGCTCCGTCGGGCCTCCATCCAAAGTCCGGGAGAAATCCATATCCTTTTCTATCTGAGTGTACCCTCTATTCCGAGCGTGATAATCAAACCCAAGGTGCCACTTGCCGACGCAGGCCGTTCCGTAGCCTGCATTTTTCAGCATGCCCGGCAATGTGGGCCTTTCAGGTTCGATAACCGGCGGTTCATACGGCATCACCAACGCGTGCATCTTCGGAGTGCGCCAATAGTGGCGTCCGGTAATAATGCCGTAACGGGAGGGTGTGCACAAAGCACATGGCGAGTGGGCATCGGTGAACCGAACACCCTCGGACGCGAGCTTGTCTATTGCAGGAGTATCGATTAGTGATTCAGGGTTGTAGCATGACACGTCACCGTATCCGGTGTCGTCAGCGAGAACTATAACAATGTTAGGTTTACTCATGCGGAATTATAACGGGAAACAAAACCAAACGTAAGAGGTGCAACGAGAATCCTGCATATCGGGGAGTACCGAGGTTAGGAAATTGGATTTTCTGCGACCAGCGCTTGCGCCGAAGGTGTCACCGCTATTCCTCCCCTCGCAGTGCAGCGCAGTTCAGACGGCAGCATTCGGCCGACCTGATATGATGCGTCGATCATCTCATCGAGAGGGATAGGATTGGGATAGCCGCCGAGAACCAGGTCGGCGTTGGTAAACGCCGCGGCCGCCGCCAGAGCATTCCGTGAATGACAGGGAATCTCGCATCCCCCGCCAACAGGGTCGCACACCGAACCCATAGTATTCTGCAGCGCTACCGCCGCGGCATCAAGGGCATCATTTGCCGTTCCGCCTACGGCTTCAACCGCGGCGGCCGCAGCCATCGCACCGGCGATACCGATTTCTACCTGACAGCCTGCGGATTCCGCGGCAAAGGTCGCTCTTTTCGCCATAATCAGGCCGACCGCTCCAGCGGCAAATGCGGCAGCTACCAGCGCTTTTCGGTCAAGGCCAAGCTCCTCCTCGAGGGTCATCAAAACCCCCGGCAGAACTCCGGCTGACCCGCCTGTGGGTGCGGCGCAGACAATACCCCGGCTGTTGCAGGTGTGCATAACCGCAAGCGCCCGAGCCGCAGCTTTGGTGTGGGTTCCTCCAAAGGGAAGTCGTCCCTCGCTATTGGCCCGGGCGATACCGGCAGCATGGGGCTTCAACCAGGCAAGCTTGGCGGATTTCCCATCGAGCCCTTCCTCCACGGACCCGCGCATTACTTCATAGCGAGCATACATCTCCCTGGATGCCTCCTCTTGGGAAATCCCGAGCAAACCGCTTTCATAGGCCAGGCCGGCTTCGCCAAGGGTGAGCCCGGCGGATCTTGAGTATTCCGCCATCTGCTCCGCGCTCTCGAACAGCGGATCTCCTTTGCGCAGAAAAAACACCGGATCGGCGATTCTTATCTCTTCTATTTCGTCACGGGCTTTCAGCCACATGGCGTCCTCCCGGGCATTTGTCAGGATTCGTATCTGGATGAATCTATCTACACTAGAATTAATTTCTCCGATCAGCTGGAAAGCCGGATCCTTGTTCACGAATCCCAGAAATTTATCTAAGGGAGCTTTATCACCGAGCTGTACAAAAGCATCAAGATACTTTCCGCTTATCTCAAGCGCGGTTTCATCAATACGGAAAATCTCCACCACTCCGCCGCCTGTGGATCTGGCCCAGACTGTCAGCCGAGTTTTGCCGTCTGTTCCGGCCAATTCGATTCTCGCCGTATTCGGATGTTCGGCATATTCGAGGGGTGCAACCAGGAAATCTATGCTTACCGATTCAGCTGCTATCTCGATGGCTTTATCGTACCGGGGATCTAGCATATCCATGCCGATTACGCCGGCACAAAACGCTTTATCCACTCCCAAGGGAATATATGTCGGCGCGTAAGACCCATCCGGATCGAAAGTGCAGCGTACCGCGGCCGGCATCTCTCCAAACAGGGATACCGCGAGAACAGCAATTCGATACCCGCCGGCAGT
>JABGPX010000968.1 GCA_018644745.1 Spirochaetales bacterium | reverse complement strand
CCTCATGCAGCAAGAGAAAATGCTCTCATGAGGTCCTGTGCCAAGAGACAGCCGGATTTCTGTATGTGACGGACGATGTTGCCAGGCGGTGGGGAGACCGAACGAATCCGGACACCAATTCCAGAGAAAACGGATCGGAACTTCAGTCGGTAGAATCCTAGGTCGTCGCCTGGGTGCATGGGGTCGGCGGCGGAAATCCTCCCGGAACGCCTTCCTTTGCACCGTGATGGTATGTAGGCATAAGTCGACCCACCTGAAAGTATCTCCCTTCAGGTGGGTCCTGAGTGATAGCCCGAAGCAATCATGGAATGCAAGCGACTATCAATCTCGGTCTTGATCATCCTTGTCCCTTTGGTTGTCCTTCAGAAGCCGGACTGCTTTCTGTACGCCGCGATCAATCTGGGGTTTGAAGAAATAACCGAGTGCCGCCCCTGCAATAAGCCAGAAAAGCATCTTTACTCTCCCTTTGGTCAATATTGATCCAATGATACGGCAACTCGCCGTTAGACGCAATGACTTGACTGTGTGCGAATACGTTGGTCGGCAATAACGGCCGTATTCGCACCTTCTGACTATGCGTCCGCCTTCTTTGGAATCCGAGCCTTTAGAACGCTTTCTTTGAACGTCTTGCTGAATGTGAACTTCGGCACTTTGGTTGCCCTTTTGGCCGCTATCTTGATCTCTTCCCCTGTTGCGGGATTTCGTCCCATTCGGGCCTTGCGCGCTGGTTTGACACTGACGTACACCTTACCCAGCTTGCCAACCGGAACTCTCTCTCCCTTCATCGCACCTGCGGTAATCATCCCAAACACGTCGTCGAGCAATTCCTTGGATTTCTTCTTATCAATGTCGTGCTTGTCGGCAATATATTGAATCATCGTCGAAGCCGTATATTTCGCGGGGAAGGGGGTCTTTTTCTTCTTAGGTGTCGCTGGAGTCTTTGCCATTGGGTTCCTCTTTAATGTTTTGCTTTCGGTACCACGATACCAGAAATAGACCCTCTGTCCAAGGCCACGGTCGATTTGTGCCAACTTCGATGTCGCAAGGCAGGCGGAAAGCCCTAACCGTTGAAGGATTCGGTCAAGATGCACTATGCAAGACATGGAAAACAAAGCAATCGCTCCGGGATCCAACAGAGAATGTCGAATAATATTGGAATTCCCTAACGCGAGTGCTAAGGTGATAGTAGAGCACATTCCCGTGGTTCTCTTTTCGAGATAGCGATGTGCACCCAGTAGGTTTGTAGAATCCTGTCTGTGAGGGCAACAACCATGAAAAAAACTGTATTCGCTTTGATTTTACTGCTGATTTCGTCTAGTGTTTTTGGTGACCTAACCATCGATTACATTGACGGATATTTGGATCTTCGAGTTGAAGAGGAATGGATTCAACTTGATGTTGGCGAGAAAATACCTAATGACAGCGTCATTCGACTTGACGAGGACTCTATTGCTGAACTGAGTGGCTCAGGAATGAAGCTCGTACTGACAAGGCCGGAGACTTACAAACTAGAGGATCTTGTCAGAGTATTCGATGATAGAAAGGCCTTTGTCGATATAGTTGGTGACAAGATCAAAAACATTATGAGCGAATCAAGGCAAGCACAAACCGCTGTAATGGGAGTCCGAGGAGCAAAAAAGACCTACAAAGATTTCGAATGGATGTACAGTAATAGTGAAGAACTTTTGATAGAAGGAATCGATTTCTTCCAGGCAAAAGAGTACGGGGTAGCAGTAGAAGTTCTCTGGGAAGCTGTTGACTTGGTAGACTCATATGAGATTCAGACTCTGCAATTGATACACTTGCTGTTGGGTATGAGTTATAGCCAAAT
>JABGPX010000421.1 GCA_018644745.1 Spirochaetales bacterium | reverse complement strand
CAACCCGAGTTCTTTTGCGTAGGTCATCATATTTTTCATGTGTTCAAGATAAGCTGCCGATCCCCTGGCCTTCAATTGCATCTGATCACGATTCACCGCACCGGCGTTTGCTCCTGCGGATTCTGCTCCGAGAAGCGCGGCGACGGCCACATGCCGCCGGTAGGCTTTCGCGGCAGCCGCTTCAAGAAACGAATTGCCCGTGAAGAAGCCGCCGAGTTCACGATGAGCGGTGAAGACGCTCGTAATAGCGATACCATGCTTGGCCGCAAGCTCTTTCATGCCGATGAAATAGCCATCTTCTACAAAATGCAGTTCAAAAAAACTGCCGAGTTGAACAGAGGATACCCCCTCCCTGGACAGCAGAGAGAAGAGCCACTCATAGGAATACCGGTACTGAATCGGGTCGCTTTTTACTCCAAGATGAAGTTTCACCTGCTATGCCCTGGAAGCAGGATCACTTTATTGTGAAATTCTGATCGGCTATAAATTTCGCGAAAAATAGCGGGACCCTCGGATAAAGGCAGTCGATGGCTTATAAGTGAATCCACGTCGATTCCCCGGCCCATGTATTCGAGGCAGACCGTCCAATCGTCTTTTCCCCGCGGTTCAACACGGGAATTCCAGGAACCATAGATACGCAGTTCTTTTCGAAGGACTTGAGACATCTGCTTTTCCTCCAGCGTGAAGTTCCCTTTCAAGTTCCCGAGAAAAAGCACCTGCCCTCCCCTCACGGCGACTTCAAGCACCTGACGGTAGGTAACCGGAACACCGCAGGCCTCGACGGCTATATCCGCCCCGTCGGGTTGAGCTGCGGTCTCAAATCCCATGTTCGCCGCAATCTCGAGCTTTTTTTTATCTATATCGATTACCGAAACAGACCCGCAGCCCCTAATTCGAAGCCACTGAGCGGCGAGATTGCCGATCGGACCTCCGCCTAACACCACCGCGGTTGAGTTAGGCTGTATTTCGAGCTTGCGTACACCATGCAGAGCCACCGCGCATGGTTCGGTCATCGCCGCCTGTTCCTGAGATACATGCTCAGGCACCGTGAAGAGATTCTCTTCGGGCACCCGGACATACTCCGCGAAACCGCCGTCTCTTCTCGATCCGAGATAATCGTAATCTACACATTGAGCGTAATCTCCGTTAAGGCAGGCCTCGCAGCGGCGGCATGGCAGAAGCGGGAAAACCGCTACTCTGCGTGGGCCTGTTCCGCCGGACTTTCCTGTCTCAACCACTGTTCCGGCGAATTCGTGCCCCATTACCAGGGGATAGTGATACGCCCCATTGTGAAAACCGCGGGTTATGTCGGACCCGCAGATCCCGGCAGCGTCTATTTTAATCTGCGCCCATCCTGATTCATCGCCGGACCGCGGAACTGCCGGTTCGGGTACATCCCGGTAGATGAGTTTTGCATTTTCTTCGAGTACAAGAGCCTTCATGACTTTATGCTAATCCGTAACATCAATTAAATCAATCATTTTACATCAAAATCAAGCTCGAACTTGCTCGAAATTGCTTGATCTAATCGTCGCTGATCGGTATGCTAATAGAAAAAGGAATACTAACGATATGAAAGCGGCCGTTCTCGAAGCCTTAGAAAAAATAACCGTGAAAGAGATTCCCGAGCCGGTTTGCGGCGATAATGACGCTCTGCTCGAAGTGTTTGGATGTGCGGTATGCGGTTCAGATATTCGCATTTTTCATTATGGAAACGACAGGGTTGAGTTTCCAGCGATAATGGGTCACGAAATCGCCGGCCGGATTATAGAAACCGGGAAAAATGTCACCGCATTCCACGTGGGACAGCGGGTCGCTATAGGCGCGGATGTTCCCTGCGGTACATGCTACTGGTGCAGGAACGGCATGGGTACAAACTGTTCCATCAACTATGCAGTGGGATATCAGTTCCACGGCGGTTTCCAGCAGCAGATGCTGCTCAATGAAACTATCCTGCGATACGGGCCTGTTACACCGATCCCCGACAGCCTGGGTTATGATGAGGCGGCGATCGCCGAGCCTCTCGCCTGCGCAATAAATGGTCTGGAACTTGCTCAGTTCACGCCAGGCAAGAGTTTGTGCATTATCGGGCTGGGGCCTATAGGTTGCATGATGCTTGAACTGTCAAAGGTATACGGTGCATCGAAGGTATTCGCGGCTCAACGTTCACCCGTACGCCTGGCGATGGCCAAGCGGTTTCGTGAAGACGCCCGCTTCATCAGTACACAGGATGAAAATCTGGTAGAGGTGGTGATAGAGGAGACCGACGGCCGCGGTGCGGATTGTGTAATTACAACCGCGGGTACCGTGCAGGCTCATCAGGACGCAATCAATATTGTGGGTCATAGAGGTTATGTAAACCTGTTCGGCGGCCTAAAAAATCAGCCGGAACTCTGCATAGACTCAAATCTTATTCATTACAAAGAGTGTTTCGTGATGGGGAGCCACGGTTCGCTGCCGCGGCATCACAAAATGGCGGTGGATATGCTGGCGAGAGGAGACGTGCACCCGGATTGGTATATCTCTGAACGATTTACCCTCGATCAGGTAAACGAAGCCCTGGAGTATCATGAATCACGAAAAGGACTCAAGGTAATCGTTGAGCCCGGCAGAGCTTAGGGAGGCTATCTATGGTAAAACTCGCCCCGTCGATCATGTGCTCGGATTTTATTCAACTAAAAGAGCAGCTCGATATTTTTGAGAAGGAGAATATCGATTACCTGCACATAGACGTGATGGATGGACACTATGTACCCAACTTTACTCTCGGACCGGATTTCTGTAAAGCTCTGAGCTTATATTCCCCTATCCCCCTGGATATTCATCTCATGATAGAAAATGCGGATAATCACATACCCGCTTTCTCCTCCTTTGGAAAACCGCTGATCAGTATTCACCCCGAGGCTGGATATCATCCATTGCGCTCGATCGACTTTATACGAAAAAACGGCGGAATTCCTGGAATAGCAATTGACCCGGCAACTCCGCTCGAAGTTATTAAGTACATCCTTCCGGACATAGAGATGGTCTGTGTGATGACCGTAAATCCGGGATATTCGGGACAGAAACTTCTTCCCCAGACAATGAACAAGATTCGTGAATTGCGGGATTTGGCGGACGGGCAGGGTTACACCTTTGATATCGAAGTTGACGGTAACGTGAGCTGGGAGCATATACCCGCGATGGTGGAGGCAGGCGCCGATATACTTGTTCTCGGCACCTCTTCGCTCTTTGACGGCAAAAACGGCCTTTCGGAAAATATAAAAAAAATACGGGAAATGACGGGAAGCTGAAAAAAACGATGCTTGAAAGCGAAAGGCAGAATCGCATTCTTATCTATCTCGATACTCACGCATACGCGACGGTTCACGAACTCTCCCGCGAAACATCTTCTTCAGAGGCAACGATTCGCAGAGATCTGTCTAAGCTGCACCGTGGCGGCGCCTGTGTGCGAATACGCGGCGGAGCCAGATCTTTTGGCTCGACAGGACCTTCAGCAGCGGAGGCCTCGGCAGCGGGACCTGGCGAAGTTTCCCTTTCTGCTAGATCAGCCCAGTTCCGCTTGGAAAAGACGCGAATTGCCGAAACGGCCGCCGCCTTGTGCGCCGATAACGAGCTGATTTTTATCGACGGCGGCTCAACAACCTATCAGATGCATCCATTTCTCTTAGAGAAAAACTTGAGCGTTGTAACAAACAGCTTTGCGATTGCCAGGGAATTGTCACGGTCGAGATCCTGTTCGGTGATACTGCCTGGCGGAATCATCTATCCGGAGTCCGATATAATCCTAAATCCATTCGATAATACGTTTTTTGGGAATTTTGAAGCTGCCAGGGTATTCATGGGAGCCGCCGCGATAACCTCAAGAGGCGTTGAGAATCGGGATACCCGAATTATTCAGGCCGAAAAGGCCATGATTGAACACTCAAAAGAGCTGATTATTTTGGCCGACAGCAGCAAATTCGAAACATCAGGCGGTTTACTGCTGTGCCCTATCGATCAGGTAACCCGAATAATCACCGACAGCGGTATTCCTGAAAAGGTGAAAACCGCGATAGAATCAAAAGGAATAATTCTAACAATCGTATAGCAGCACCGGAGAGAAATCGATGAAAAATCAGCCAGTTATACTCGTTGTAGGAAGTATAAATATGGATCTCGTTCTCCGCGCCGACCGGATTCCCGCTCCCGGAGAGAGTTATTTTGGTGAGGAATACCGTTATATTCCCGGAGGCAAAGGCGCAAATCAAGCAGCCGCGGCGTCTAAACTCGGTGCGGATGTGACTTTTGCGGGCAGAGTCGGGAATGATGATCACGGCAGGCTGGTGAAAGAAAACCTCGAAAACCAGGGGATTTCGACTCACATGATAGTTTCAGATCCGGATTCGCCGACAGGTCTCGCGGTTATCATCCTCGAACCAAATGGACAGAATAGGATAATGGTATACGCCGGAGCAAATATGCGTATAGATCCCTCAGACCTTGAGCCCGTGTTTGAGCATACGTACGATGCAGTGATGATGAACTTCGAAGTACCGGATATCATCCTTACCGAAGTATGCCGGCAAGCACATAAAAGAGACATACCGATTATTGTCGATGCCGGACCCGCAAGAGCCGTCGACCTAAAAACTCTCGGCACATTAGAAATCTTGTCCCCAAACGAGACCGAAAGCGAAGCTCTCACGGGGATTCCCTGCGATACCGATGCAAATATAAAAGCGGCGGCGCTGGCCCTCAAGAACGCATCGGATGCCCGGCACATAGTGACTAAACTCGGAAAGCGGGGTGCGCTCTGTCTGACCAACGATGAGTTTACCCATTTTGAAACGTATGAAGTTGAAGTGGTTGATACGACTGCGGCGGGTGATGCGTTTACCGCCGGCATGAGCTTACGCTACCTAGAAACCGGAGACATAAAGCAGGCCATACGATTTGGAAATGCCGCGGGGTCGCTGGCGGTTACCAAACTCGGCGCACAGCCGTCGTTGCCGAACCGGATAGATACCGATAACTTCCTCGCTCATCAATCCGACGCGATATAGGGCACATCGAAAATAGATAGCCCTACGATTACTCGTCTTTGGGTTCCTGATTTACTATCAAGTTCTGATTGCCTTTCACGTGCAGATCCACCTGGGGAAAGGGAATCGAAATACCTTCGGCTTTGAACCGACGCCAAATTTCAAGATTTGCCCAGGAATGAGCTTTGAACTTATCACTTACATCCCTGATGAGGGTAAGGAGATTCATCGCGATACCCGAATCGTCAAAAGAAACTACTCTCACGGTGGGTTCTCGGTCACCTACCCCAAAAGGATTGTCCCGGCCCACCCCATCGAGTACCGCAATTACCTGTTCCAGATCGGAATCGTAAGCTACAGATACCGTATTTTGCAGATAGATCCGTCTAGAGTCGTATGAATAGTTGTGAACCGTGTTATTCACCAGCAGTGAGTTCGGTATTATGATTGTTTCCTCGGTAACCGTATTGATAACGGTTGAGAGCAGCCGGATATGAACGACCGTGGCGTCGTAATTATTTACGAGTATCCGATCACCTTCTTTAATTGGCCGGGTAAGAATAATCACCAAACCAGAGAAGAAATTACTGACAGTATTTTGGAGACCAAAGCCAATACCAAGCCCAAGAACACCGAAGAGAACCGCCAACGCGGAAAGATCAATTCCGATAACCGAAAGACCGATGAGTACGACGACAACCATGACACCATATCGAACGAGGCTCGATATTGAGAATTTCCGTGATTCATCCAGACCTACCCGATCAAGAATAGATCTGTCGAGAAAACTCCTGCTCATTTTCCCGGCCCATGACGCAAGGTAGAAAACCGGAACGGTAAGCAGCAAAGTAAAAAATGAAATGCTCGTTGAACCGGAACTAATCAACGGTTCACCGAGTACACTGAAAAATCTTCCGAGATATTCGAGCATCCTCGCGCCGAACAGCCATCCTACCAGGCTGAAGAACCCGACGAGATAAAGAACTCGAAGACCTATTCTTACCCAGCGGATTACATTCTTCTGTACTTTTTCGCTGGCTTTTGTTCTCCCCAGGATTTTTCTTGTTGCCAGAAGAAGGAGGCGGTATACGACAAAGAAAACGCCGAGCAGCAGCACGGCACCTGCGAGCCTAAGCCAGCTGAAAGGCAATTCGAGAGATCCCAAAATTATACTTGCCGAGAGAAAATCGATAACCGAACCTATAAATTCCATAACTGCGTCCTATGACTCCCGAACAAAATCTTTCAGCTTTCCGCGTTTTACATCATCCAGCAGCCCGCGCTTCTCGCAGGTCTCGAATAGCTCCTCGACATGAGCGTATGAGTGGAGAGTTATACCGGCTTTTTCCATATCGACCCGTCCTGAGGTACCGCGCTCGAGCAATACGACCAGATCCTCCACAATCAGCCCCTCATTGCGCAGAAGCTCAGCTGCCTCGAGTTTGGCTCCTCCAGTGGTTATAAGATCATCTAAAAGCAGTACTTTTTCTCCGGGATTCCATTCTCCCTCTATTTTATTGCCGGTGCCGTGATCTTTTTTCTCCATTCGCGGAATGATCAGCGGCTTACGCACCTCCAATGCAAGAGCCGTCGCAAGGGGTAAGCCTGCCACCGGTATGCCTGCGATGCGATCATACTCGATTCCAGTCAGCAGCTTCGCGTATGCTTTGGCCACATTCGCGAGCAGCGCCGGGTTCGAGCCAATCCTTCTCAAATCGACATAAAACGGTGAGGTCTGGCCCGACTTGAGTATAAACTCTCCAAGCTTGAAACATCCTGAGTCCACCAAACCGGCCATAACCGAGGATCTGAGAGGATCTACTTCAAATCCGGATCCCCTGTCGTCAGACGCCGCGCGACGCTTCAACTCGGCGTCCCTGGCATTGTTCAAATCATCACGAAACACCCGGGCGGCTACGGCGGGATCCTCCGCATCGGCGATTGATCTGCTCACATTGGAAAGTATCCCTAAGCCGTCATCCCGCATACCCGCGGTAATTGCCTCTTCCACGCTTCCGCCCTGCGCGCCGATTCCCGGTGCAAGGATCCACACTTCGGGCAATGCTTTCCGTACTGCCGCAAGAGACGACGGGTCATTCCCCCCGACGACCAGGCCTATATTTCGCGACCATAAAACCGCCGCCTCGGCAACGGCGAGAAATAGCTGCTTCGGAGCATCTCCGGTATTGACTTCTAGTTCCTGAAAATCCGCACCGCCGGCATTGGAAGTACGGCAGAGAAGAAACATTCCACGATCACCATATTGAGCAAAGGGTTCGATTGAATCGCGGCCCAAATAGGCGTTCAGGGTTACCGCGTCGGCATTGAAATATTCAAAAATACCCGTCGCATAGGCCTTAGCTGTAGAACCGATATCATTTCTCTTCGCATCGATGATTACCGGAACATCATCAGGTATTTTTTTAAGGGTCGCGGAAAGGGCTTCCAGTCCTGCCGGACCGTGGCATTCATAAAAGGCGATGTTTGGCTTATACGCCGCGGCGTAGGGAAGAGTCGCTTCTATTATTCTAGTATTCTGCTCGATAATGGCGACAGCAGGATCCTCATCTTCGCCCACCCGCGGATCCAGGCCGACGCAAAGCAGGCTTTTCTTTCTGCGGCATGATGTTGAAAGTCGTAGAAAAAATGACATGATATATCCTATGCAAGTGAAAGTTAACTATATTGTGTCTAATAGTGGCCGAAACGAACGCTTTAATCAATATTGTCATAGGAACAGGAGAGAACATGGATTTTTTTGATGACAGAAAAAATGTTGACAAATACATCAAGATGGCAGAGGGATATGACGGCAAAGAACTGATAGCCCTTCTCGAGCAGCATCTTCCCGCCGGTTCCGCGGTGCTGGAATTAGGCATGGGGCCGGGCACGGATCTCGATATTCTTGCCAAGAAGTACCAGGCAACCGGTTCGGACCTGTCGGAGGTTTTTATAAAGCTCTACAAGCAATCACATCCCGCGGCGGCTGTGCATAAACTCGACGCGGTTTCAATAGATATCGAGTTGACCTTTGATTGCATTTACTCAAACAAAGTTCTCCATCATCTGGCAAAGCCGGACCTCCACCGCTCTTTTCAGCGGCAGCGAAAGCTTCTCACCGATCGCGGAATAGTGATGCACTCATTCTGGTATGGCGACACCGAAGAAGAAATCGAAGGCCTGCGTTTTGTATATTACACTGAAAGTGACCTGGTAAAGACCATCGGTGACGGTTTTAATATTCTTGAAGTAAAGCGGTACAAGGAATTCGAGGACGATGATTCATTCTATGTACTTGCGCGCAAACTGTAACTTCAATATCTGCCGCAGGTCAGCCGTATTCGGGGCCGGCTATTGCGGTTATCAGTTCGATTTGATCGCCCGGAACCCTGCCCCGCGTCATTCGGGTGAACGGCCTCTGTAAAACGAATCCCTTAGCTTCGATCCATCGCATAAATTCTGTCCGGCTGCTTACAATATCAATTATAACCGATTTGCCGGCGGCAGAAGGCAGCGCGCAGGTGAGTAAATAACAGGCGTCGTGAGTATTGCGAGCTACAAGCGGGCCCAGATGATGAAACCGATCTCCCGTTCGACCGAGTATATATCCGTCAAGGCTGCTGCCCTTTCCGCATCCCCACGCGCTTTCCGGGCTTTCTCGTATCAGATGCGTAAGGACCGGCGAACGATCAGCGCCGAAAGCTTCTTTATCCAAATGAAGTATCGTTGACAGATCCCGGACATCAAGAGCATCGCATTCCACCGCCGCGCCGTCCGTGGTAACAGCCGTCGTGGTAACAGCCGTCGTGGTAACAGCCGTCGTGGTAACAGCCGTAGCAAACCAGCGTTCCAGGTGAAGCCCGGCACGAAAACCAAGCTTTTGATAAATTGGTTCACCGGCAGGCGTTGCATCCAGGCACAGACAGTCGCAGATCTCGACATTGGCATCTATTGCTAACTCCATCAGACTCTTTCCAATCCCGAGGCCGCGCCAGCCTGGGTCAACTAAAAGCATACTAATCCAGCAGATTTGTGTGCCGTATCGAATGGAGGTAATGGTCCCCACAATAGTCTCACTGTTCTGTTCGGGGGCCGCCGCGACAAAACATCCATCCGGGTTGGCTGAAAGAAATAGCTCCCAATCGTTTACATTTTGGTTCCAGTGTTCCAGATGCTGCAGCCGCCTGGCACCAGAAATATCGAGCAAAGTCATTCTGCGAAAATAAATATCCGCTAACCGCTTAGCCATCTGAGAGTAGCCGAATTCGGGTGCAAATATAAGACAGCAATTCCTTATCCAGGGTTACGCGGTAATAATCGGTTCCATCAAGATGTTTAACTGCGGCACTCCCGTCGGTCAAATGATGGGAACCCCGCTGCCTGTCGAACCAGTGAACCAACGATATTGTCCCATCGCCTATCTCGATCCCCGTAATTCCTCTCTTCCCTATACCGCAGCCCGAGTTGAAGAGAGACGGGACCAGTATCTTCGAATTATAAATTCCAGGATGACGCCGCCCCGGCTCACCGTTCTCATACCGGGCATCCAGTTCCGCCTTCAGCTCAAGAATTTTCGCGCCTAACGGGCCGCGTTTTTCAATATCGGCTGCCGCATACTCCCGACTGAATCCTTCGATTTTATACCTGAGCGCGTCTGACTTTGACATTGATTCGAATAAGGGCCGATGGGTGTGGCCGACAATTGACGCGATACGCCTGCGGGATGAGAAGTCATATGCCCGCTGCTCTACGCGGAATTGCTTTTTCTTATCTGCGGAAACCGAGTAGCTTTTGATACCCAGTGGGCGGGCCACAAGACGCAAAAGTATACCGGCCATCATATTGAAACGAGCCTGAAACTTCGACGCCTGATGGCCGTGAAATACAAAAAGAGTATCTTCGCCAAACTCAATGCGAAGAGATTCGCACATATAGGATAGCAAATTATAATCCCGGTGAAGGGGCAGGAGGATGTCATGATTGCCAATCGTCTTGTACAGCTTTCCTGCGGCTCCGAAGGAACCAAATATCTCATATATTTCAGGCCAGGCGGTTGTGACCTCCTTCAAAGTGTACCGATGTAATTCCTCGATGTCGCCATTCAAAATGAGGGTATATCCCTGCGGAAGATAAAAGTCTTTTAATGCGGCGATACAGAGGTCGGCGTTTTTCAGAAAATCATCCCCCCTCCCCCGATTACCGATATGCAAATCGCTCAATATTACAATTCGCGGATGATCCGCCGGATCCAGACGTACGGCTCCATCAAAAAGGGATGAGAGAGATCGTGTAATGCTGTCATCCCGCCGATGTGCCTTTCTACGATTTCGTGTCACAATATTCTTGATCCTTTTATCCTTTTATCAATATACAATATTCGGACGTGCGAGTTACAGAACAAACTTCTACCGCCAAGGTTCGGCCCACTACACACCTAATTACAATTCGGCGTATTTTGGAGTACAATTTCTCATAAATGGCTTCTATCTGCGTCGTAGTCGACAACCAATCTCTTCAACCTCTTATTCAGATTACAGAACATGCCGTCGGCCGCCTTCCCCTCACAACCATAGAAAAGGGCCAGGATCAGGCGCATATAGAGATCTATAGAACTGAGGGCAAGAAAAGAGAGAGGTTGTATACCCTCGAGATAGATTCACTTACCCAAGAAAAACCCGAGATAGATGTCTCAGGAGCATACAACGCGGGGACTCTGCACCTGGAATTCTTCCTCAATGGTAATAAAATCCACGACAAAACGATGCAATTGTCCGTGGGTAGAAAAAAGGCCGCGCTTTGGCCTCTCATCCCCATAGGTATGGCAGCGGCAGCCTTACTGCTGCTGTTATTTTCTATTCCCGGAAAGACATTGGATAGTGAATCTGCGGCGCAAGTGCCCAGCTCAGAACAAAGGCAGGAGAAACCGGCAGCCGCCGTTCCCGCGGCGGCTGAGGTGTCTGAGGTGTCTGAGGAAGCAGTAATCACTGTCAAGGAAATAGTATATTTCCGACCGAACCAGGCATCACTACTTCCAGAAACAAAGGTTGTTCTCGATGACCTGGCTGAAGATCTCATTGCAGGTACCGCTTGGCTGAT
>JABGPX010000027.1 GCA_018644745.1 Spirochaetales bacterium | reverse complement strand
AGCACCCCGCCGCCTTCTCCTTTCCATGTGGCCCGCCAACCCCCGGAATCGAAATAGCTCTGAGGCCGATACCAGGTAGTGACAATCCAATTTGTCCTGCGGATCTCTCCGAGCTCACCGGAGGAGATCATGTCTTTAAGCTTGCTGTACACTGGGGTAGTTCTCTGGTTATACATAATTCCAAACACTTTGCTGCTCTTCGCAGCGGTCTCATTCATCTCCCGCACCTGTTTGGTATAAACACCCGCGGGTTTTTCAATCATGACATGCAGATTGTGCTCAAAACCTTTGATTGCCTGGGGCGGATGATCATAATGCGGAGTGGCTATTATCACTGCATCGCAGTCACCCGAAGAGTATAGAGCGATTGGATCCTCATACAGCCTTATCTTTTCGCCAAGTTCCTCTCGAGCCCATTTCAATCGCTCCGGATTCAAATCGCACACGGCTGTAATTTCAGCGTTGTCGACATTTCCGCCGGCGATGCTTCGAACATGGTTGCTTCCCATCCCGCCGATCCCAACTATTCCTACTCTTATTTTGCTCATGGTTGTCCTCATGGCGCGTAAATGCCTGTGTAATTATCAGGATATTAACGGCTATACCTATCCGCCGCAAGTCTAGTTTATAGAGGTGGTATTATTCCGACATTTTGATAGAATGCCAGACTGTAGTTAGCCTATACTGAGGAGCAAAATATGGTAGGAAAACGTTACGCGATTGTAGGATTAGGCGGCCGCTCAAGTATGTACGTAGAGGCCCTTGCGGATGCTTTTAAAAAACATGGTGAGCTTTGCGCATTCTGCGACATAAACACCACCAGAATGGCATTTTACAACAAAAAGCTTCAGGAAGATCATCAGATCGCTCCTCTTCCTGCATACACACCGGACCGGTTTGAGGCGATGATCTCAGAGCAGAACATCGATACGGTTATCGTAACAAGTGTGGACAGAACCCATCATCGATATATTATCCGTGCGATGGAAGCAGGTTGCGACGCAATAACCGAAAAGCCGATGACCGTCGATGCGGACAAATGTAACGCCATCCTCGACACCATTAAGCGGACAGGAAAGTCCCTCAGAGTAACGTTTAATTACCGATATGCTCCCAGATCGAGCAAGGTGAAAGAGCTGCTCATGCAGGGTGTTATCGGTGATATTAAATCTGTACATTTTGAATGGCTGCTCAATACAAAACACGGCGCCGATTATTTCCGCCGTTGGCATAGAGATAAACGGAACTCCGGCGGATTGATGGTGCACAAAGCAACACATCATTTCGATCTTATAAACTGGTTCCTCGAAAGCAGACCCAAAAGAGTTTTCGGCTTCGGCAACTTATCCTTCTACGGGAGAGAAAATGCTGAAGAGCGGGGAATTCAAAAGTTCTATGATCGCGGCACGACCCACCCGAATGCGGCGGATGACCCTTTCGCGATTAATCTGTCGGAAGACGAACGTTTGAACGCACTCTATTATGAGGCCGAGAGCAAAGACGGATATCGAAGAGATCAGAGCGTATTTGGAGACGGCATTTCGATTGAAGACGATATGGCGGTACTTGTTGAATATGAGAGCGGTGCCACCATGTCTTACCACCTCACCGCCTATTCACCTTGGGAAGGATTTCGCATCGCTCTAAACGGCACAGAAGGCAGGCTAGAATACGATGTACAGGAAAATGCATACGTATCAGGCACCGAAAGTGACCACAACCAGCCGGATATACGTGACGCAAAGGACATAAATCTGAACGAGCCATTAAGAATCCTTGTGCGCCCTCTCTGGGGAAAACCCATGGAAGTAACCGTCGATGAAACCGGTGAAGGCGG
>JABGPX010000876.1 GCA_018644745.1 Spirochaetales bacterium | reverse complement strand
GGAGCAATGTATTCCTCTGGATATATCTTTACAGTTTCTTACTTGATTGCAGCCTCAATTCTGTTTGTAGGAGGTGCGTCGGTCTATTTTTCACTTGCGGTTTTCATTTTTGGAATTATATATGTCTTTCTTCAGGGAACCGCATTCATGGAGGTTTTTGATTTCCTTTTCCCTAAAGCGACTGGGTGGAATGTATATGGTGTCGTAGAACCCAAAGAGGAAGTAAAGCAGCAAGTCATTGTTGCTGGTCACCATGACGCAGCCTATGTTTTTCGCTGGCTACTCAGGTGGCAAAAACTGTATGGAATCCGAATTTTTTTGAATATGACTACTTACTTTCTAGCGACTTTAGTCGTTCTCTTTTGGTGCGTATATCGCTTGGTAGCCGAGACAGATCCTGCGGTTAGCTCGTGGCTGCCCATCATTATCGCAGCAGGATCAGTTATACCCCTACAGAGTTTTTTTTCTGTCGATTATCATCACGTATCACCTGGCGCCGGCGATAATTTAATAGCGTCGGAAATAGCAATACATATGGCAGATTTCTTTAGAGAGAACCGGCTAAAGCATACGCGTATTATTGCGCTCAGTACCGACGCGGAAGAACCCGGTTTACGTGGGGCGAAACGCTTTGTAAAACGCCATTATGGTGAATTGCATGAAATCCCGACTACGGTAATCAATATGGAGTGTTTATATAGTCTCAGAGATCTGGGCTTTATCGTCAAAGACCTTAATGGGCTCAAGAGGCTTTCGAATGATGTAGCAGAAACATGCAGCGGACTTGCTGCTTCAGCCGGCTATCCCCATCGCATAATTAAGCTTCCATTTGGAGGTGGCGCCACTGACGCCGCAGAATTCGGTCATGCGGGTATACCAACGACAACGATTTTCGGCATGTCGACCGCCATAATTCGTGACCAGCTTGTATATCACACTCCTTGGGATACTGTCGATAAAATTGAACCATCAATTGTAGAAGCAACAGTTGATATTTTACATCGGTATCTCGTCAAAAAAGATGCCGGCACCATTACCGCATTGCTTCCAGGAATAGGACAACCCGGCAGATTGGAGAAATAGTTTACATCCAGGAGATCTCCTTGTCGGGAACCCAACGATTCGTCTTTTTCCAAGAGGTCTCGCCAAGACGGAAGTGACCTTTTTGATACAAAGGACATGTCTTACCCGCTGGGTCGATATATACAACATCGTTGCCGCGCAACGTTACCGTGTAGTTCTGATTCTCGATCTCCAGCTGTTCTGTTCGCTCTGTAATTGGGAACTCAAAAACTACTTCGTCGTCAGCTTGAACCTGTCCAACCTGTGCGTATCGCACATCAAAAGTGAGCGGTCGGTGTTCGCCATTGACCTGACAACAGGCCTGCTCGGGTTCACACCATTCCGGCATGCGAATTTCAAGCAACAGGTCTTGCTTTATGCGAACGTCCACCCGCCCGGTGAAAGGAATATGACTGTTTATGTCAGCCCACGGTGATGCTCGGTTCATGAGTAGGTTTACTCGAAGCTGTCCATCTTCCCACGTCACAATATCTTTCCAGACTTGATAGACCGTGCGTGTACCGTTGCCTGTACAACAGTGCATGATGGACCAGCCGTGTCCATGCACCCAATCGTTCGCCGCCGGCCAGCCTGAAAAGGCACCCACCAAACGCTCTGCAACACGATCTGTTGTTCCATGCGTCGGGTGTTCACACCCTGCTTCAAACAGTGGAACCTTTTGGCGATCCATGGGTTGCAGTCGGCCATCGGTCAACCAACCCGTGCTCACCAGCTGGCACTCCGCAAACTGATTACGAGTCCACCGATCCACATCATCCCATTTATCACGACCGAGGCGGCACAGTTTCAGTGCCGCACAGATCATATCCGCCACCTCGCAGATTTCCGAGGAACATGGATTGTCCTTTGGACGTCCTAGCCATTCAGGGAAGAAGCCCGTGACCGCGTCGCCTTTCCCCCGTGCAAATGCATACGCCTTCTCCGTGCGCTCGAGTAATTCCTGGTCATCAACAAAATTAAGTACCATCAACGCTGAATCAATCTGTCGGGTATGGGCGTGAAAATGCGTGATGCCCGGGATGTCCTCACAGAACCTGCCGTCCTCATCGAAATACTCGGACTCAAGCATCACGAATCGCATGATTTTATGAGCAAGTTCGAGTGCATCCGTGCGCCCAAATGATCGGTAAGCCTGAACCAAACCATAAGCAACCCATCCATTAATAGCAGCGCGAAAGCCTCGAGGAGGCTCGGCTGGTTTCACAACGTCCTTACCGGGCTCTGTGCAATTCAAAAAAAGGTATGCGTAATCTCCGTCGACGATGGTTACTTTCCTGAGTCCATCGACCAAGCGATTCGCTGCCTCGGCCCACGGGCCATCAGGATCCTTTTCAGCGTAGATACATAACGTGCTTAAATACCAGCCGCTCATTACCAAGCTGCTCCAGTGATCCCCTGTCGGCAGGTAGTCCAGCCCCGCCCAAACATTAGGTTCCGGCGGCAGCGCCCATGGACGTCCTTTGATCAGGGAGGTAGATTAGTCCATCCTCTCCTTGCATCTTCAACAACACGTGCATGAGGGAATGCTCAACGTCCAGGTTTTGCTCACTTCCCGATGCGGTTCGACACAGCGGCAATGCCACCATAAACTTCGCCTGGACATGGTCATCGACCGTGTGATACATCTTTGGCGGCCCGGCCAAAAGATCCGCAATCCAATACAATTCGTTGTCGTATTCAGGATCCACCGATTCTGTCAGTACGTTCACGCATAATCCAGCACGATCAGCCATGTCGAGGGTTGCGGGAACCAACGCATCGTATCGTGAACCGCTATATACGGGCATCGATGGAGCCGCCGCGTCAGATTTGATGTAGTTCAGCTTTTTCGCCATGGGGCACCTTTTTAGTCAAACTATGGTAAGCAGCGGTCGCAGTTTCCGCAAGCTTTCTGATCGTCAAAACCGAAGTATTCCTCGATGGAGATCCTGCGGCAGAGCTTTGTATTAAAGTAATTCACCATGCCAAGCAGCTTTGTTCGGTCGCGCTGGAGCTTTTCCTCAAAAATATCCTGATCGACAAGAGCTTCTGGCAGCTCTGCTGCTAAAGCAATTGTACCTTGACCGATGCTTCCCGTCGTGACCCCGTGCCGATCAAGCATAGACAAGGCGGTTTCCAGTCTAAAATCAAACCGGATTTTATACACCAATTGCTCGCGAAGAAAATCGATGCCGAGCGAGTTGATTTTCTGTCCCGCGTTCTCGAGAAGGGCGTAAATTTTACGGTAGAAATCCGGCTCCGGGTTCGACCACTTAATGAAGTCCATGTGGATTAGCAGATCCTCCTGATCATAGAGCAGCTGACACAGAGAAGGCGAACCATCCCTCCCCGCTCTGCCGATTTCCTGGTAATACGATTCGATACTCCCTGGCACTTCCGCGTGGATAACAAAGCGGATATCGGGTTTATCGACACCCATCCCGAAGGCGTTGGTGGCGAGTATTAACCCGTCGCTATTCATAAAACGATTCTGAGTGGCCTTGCGCTGAGTTGAATCGAGCTTGCCATGATAGATCTCATGAGGCAGATTCCGTCTATCCAGTAAATCAGAAAATCGCTCGAGCGTTTTTATAAGTGAAAAGTAGACGATCCCGCTGCCGGGATATTTAGAATGGGTACCAGTAATTGCATCTAGTTTTTCGTTGTCTCCCATCACATCAACTGCTTCCAGCCTCAGATTGGGTCGGTCGATGCCTTGATGGTATATCTTAACCTCTTCGGAAGAGAGGTTGAGACTGCGGATGATATCAGATTGAACCTTATCGGTGGCAGTCGCCGTGAGGGCAATGGTGAGAGGATTGCCCATCTGCTTGCGGAACTCACCTGCCCGACTGTAATCAGGGCGAAAGTCGTGGCCCCATTCGGAAATACAATGAGCTTCATCTACCGCGAGAAGAGAAATGTCCATTCTTCGTATGCGCTCGGCGAAATCAGCTTTTCGGAATCGTTCAGGCGTGACGTAGAGTAACTTCGTATCACCATATTGAAAGTCTTCAAGCCTCTGCAATCTGTCTCGTGGTGAGACAGTGGAATTAATGAAATCAGCAGGAATCCCTCGACTCTTCAACCCATCAACCTGGTCCTGCATAAGAGCGATAAGTGGACTAAGGACTAGCGTTTTACCACTAAGGCAAAGAGCTGGGATCTGGTAACAAAGGGATTTGCCGGCACCTGTGGGCATAATAACCAGAGAATGGCCAGGGGCGCCACTGAGAAGTCTCTCTATGACCTTCTCCTGCAGACCGCGAAACTCTGTAAATTGAAAATAGCTTTTTAGGATCTCCGTGGGACTTGGCGGCATCATATCAGGATCGATAACCGATCTCCGCGGAAAAATCAAGGTATCGCTTTGCTTTGCATGAGGGCCGGTCGACAAGTGGTATATTTGCTATCGTCTATCTCACTTTTAAGACTTTTCTATGTTTACGGGTTTGGAAGAAATAATGAGTTGCAATTATAGTGCCAATGCGCGAATCTTATAAAGAATCATGCAAAAAACACGGATTATTTGGAACTGATCGGAACACGTTTTTGGTCAGCAAAATCCCGACATAAAACCAGGATTTTCCTGATTGACTGTGATCAGCGATATGCAAAGATCACTGAACAGAGAAGCGCCATATAAGATGCTATTTGAGTCCAATGTTAAATCGCAGTCGAAAAATATAATGAAAGGTTTGTTAGATGAAAAAAGTAGGGTTATAAAAAAAATGAAAATTATCAGCCTAATAACAGTATCATTATTGATGATTCTTCCCTGTCACGGCCAGGATATTCAACCAATACATGAAGACCTATTCACTGATGTGGAGCTAGAGTGGCTCGATAATCATTCCGGTATTCGCGTTGGGATCAATGAATCTTGGGCACCCTTCGATTTTGTTGACACCAACGGGAAACCTCAGGGAATAGGTGTAGATCTGATAGGTGCACTAAATCAGCGGCTTGGAGGATCACTCATAATTAAGCCGGGCCCATGGGCGCAAATTTACGATGATGTAGAGAACAAGAAGCTTGATGCTCTAATGGATATAACGGCAAAACCAAGCCGCGATCCGTTTTTTAATTTCACGGAGCCATACCTGGAGGTTTCCCATGTAATTGTGACACGAGAGGAGTCCGAATACGTGCGTTCGGAGGAAGATCTGGTGGGAAAAAGTATCAGTCTCGAAAGCGGATTCGGAAATATTCAGTACTTTCAAACAAATTATCCAGGAGTACGGATCAAGGAGTACGAAAGCACACGACTTGCCCTGGAAGCCGTAGCGCGCGGCGAGGTTGACGCGTACGCAGGCAACCGCGCGGTAGCTACGTACCTAATAAAAAAGGAGGTAATGGTAAACCTCAAGCTTAACGGTCTCCTGAACAAGCCGGGATCGGTGCTTTCTATCGGCACACGAAAGGATTGGCCTATTTTGAGAGATATACTTCAGAAGGCGCTGAATGATATCGCAGAGACAGAAAAAATGAATATCCTGGCCAACTGGGTTCAAGCTGAGCAAGGTACATCAGCTGCTTCATCTTTTGTTCTAACTTCCGAGGAACAAAAGTGGCTATCTCAACATCCCCTCATACGAGTCGGTATGATGGATTCGTGGCCTCCGATGGACTACGTTGATGCCCGAGGAGAACCCATGGGCATAGGTGTCAACTTTATCGATGCCATAAACATCCGGCTGAATGATATTCTTGAGATTGTTCCTGGCCCTTGGAGCCAGATTTATGGGGATGTAAAGAGCGGGCAACTTGACGCTCTTACCGGCATAACACCGCTTCCTGAGCGAGAGCAATATTTCAATTTTACCAAACCCTATGTCACCATCGCTCACGCGATTTTTGGTGGATTGGGAGGTACCTACTTCAGTACCTTGGCCGATCTAGAAGGAAAAACTGTTGCACTTGAGAAAGGTTTTTTCATCGTAGACGTTATTCATAGCCGTTATCCGGAGATTGAAGTAAAGGAGTACTCCTCGACGGAGAATGCTCTTGCCGGCGTATCGAAGGGAGATGCGGACGCATATATCGGCAATCGAGCGGTGGCCATTTACATCATCGAGAACCGATCGATCGGCAATCTTCGGCAGCACGGCAAAATCTACGAAACTGCGTCTGTCAACGCTATCGGAGTTCGCAAAGATTGGCCTATTTTGCGAGATATACTGCAGAAAGCATTAGATAGCCTTACAAGCAATGAAATAGACCGTATTCTAAGCAAATGGGTGGATACCGACTCAGGATCCTCATCGCTTGTTCTAACCGCCGAGGAAAAATCATGGCTCGCTGAGCATCCTGTTGTCACCGTCGCGGCTGATCCTCAATACGCGCCTATCGAGTTCCGCAGTAGCAGTGAAGGATATTCAGGTATCTCAATGGACTTTCTGACGAAAATATCGGAGCTTCTGGGCATCGATTTCACGGTATCAGACGGAATTACTTTTACCGGATCTATCTTGAAAGTAGCGAATCGCGAATTGGATATGCTCTCCGCTGTCGCTGAAAATCCGCAGCGAAGGGAGGCTGCCACTTTTACGTCATCCTATTTGTCGTTGCCTACCGTCATTTTTACGCGCGAAGATACCTCCTTTATAAGCAGCTTGGCAGAGTTGATCGGCAGAAAAGTTGCCGTGGTTGACGGGTATTGGCTAACCGGGCAGCTGATGACCGATTTTCCGGGAATCGAATTCGTAGAAGTTAGCACAATATCAAAGGCGCTCCAGAGCCTTAGTGCCGGACAGGTGGTTGCGTATGTGGACACTTTACTAACGGCTGGATACTACGCACAGCAGGAAGGATTCAGAAACGTGAAAGTGTCGGGACATACGCCTTATCGTCTTAGCCTAGCAATGGCTGCTCGAAGCGATTGGCCAATGCTATCTTCTTTGCTTCAGAAGGCGCTAGATACGATTTCCGTTGCGGAACGTAATGCGATTATTGGCAAATGGTCTGCCGTAACTGTTGAGAGAAAAACGGATTACTCACTCATCTGGAAGTGGGCGATTAGCGTCATGATCATTATAGTCGCTATTTTGGCGGCCATCATTGTATGGAATAGAAAGCTGTCTCAGGAGATCTTTCAGAGAAAGAGCGCCGAAGAGGCGGCGAAACTGGCCAATGAAGAAAAATCAGATTTTCTACAGTTTCTTGAAGGGATCGCAAATGCCGTTAGTGAACTTATAGAAAACAAAGATTTACCAAACGCGATGCAGAATGCGCTCCGGATAATAGTTCGAAAACTAATATTGATAAGGCATACATATTTAAGAACTATGATCTAAACGGATCCCGCTTTACAAATCAAATATTTGAATGGAGAAAGAGTTCGAACAAGATAATCTTAGATGATCCCTCGCAGAGAGATGTGCCTTGCGACGGCGTATTGGCTCGCTGGTACGATATCCTTGCAAGCGGGCAGCTTGTTGTTGGTAGTGTTGATGATTTCTCTAGACCAGAAAAGCAAATTCTTTTGTTGCGGAATGCTCTATCTATTATAGTTACTCCAATCTTGGTAAGAAACAAGTTGTGGGGATATGCCGGATTCGATAATTGCGAGGAACCTCGAAAATGGGTTGATGGTGAAAAGTCGGTTTTTGAGGCTTTTGGACATACTCTTGGCGAGGCGATTACCGGCGCACAAGATGGACATGAACTGAAAAAAGCTAAACTAGCAGCGGATTCAGCCAATCGCTCCAAAAGCGATTTTCTGGCGAATATGAGTCATGAAATCAGAACGCCTATGAATGCAATTATGGGGATGATGCATCTTGCATTACAAACAGAGCTGTCAGAAAAGCAGAGGGACTACCTGAGGAAAGCCAATGCTTCAGCTACCTCCCTATTAGGATTAATCAACGATATTCTGGATTTCTCCAAAATAGAAGCCGGGAAAATGGATATGGAATCCGTCGATTTCCTTTTAGATGATGTTATGGACAATGTTTCTACATTGATCTCGATCAAAGCAGAAGATAAAGGACTTGGGTTGGTATTCCAAAAGAATTCTTCTGTCCCCAGGTTTTTAATTGGAGATCCTCTCCGGCTAGGCCAAATCCTAATCAATCTAGCCAATAATGCCGTGAAGTTCACCGAAAAAGGGGAAATAACTATTGAAGCAGCTCTAGTCGAAGAAACAGAGGATAAATTCACCCTTCAATTCACGGTTCGAGACTCCGGTATCGGATTAAGCAAAGAACAAATCGGCAAGTTATTCAAATCCTTTTCTCAGGCTGACAGCTCCACCACCAGGAAATTCGGCGGAACCGGATTAGGATTAACCATCAGCAAACGCTTTGTGGAGATGATGAATGGAACAATTTGGATAGAAAGCGAACCGGGAGAAGGCAGTTCCTTCATTTTTACTGCTGAATTTGGCCATGGCAATGAGGCGGAAATAACTGCCCGATCATCGCAGAAAGATTTTGATCAAGAATCACTAAAATCTATTCAAGGTGCACGTATTCTATTAGTGGAAGATAACGATATCAACCAGCAGGTTGCCCAGGAAATGCTCGAGAATGCCGGATTTGTAGTTGATATCGCCGAAAACGGACTGATTGCGATAGAAGCGGTTGAAAAGAAGCCCTATGACCTGGTGCTGATGGATATTCAGATGCCTGTCATGGATGGCTATGAAGCAACCAAGGAGCTCAGGAGTAAACCGCAATTAAAAGATTTACCAATCCTCGCCATGTCTGCAAGTGCCATGACTCAGGACCTTGAGAATGCTAATGCCGTCGGCATGAATGATCATGTAGCCAAACCTATAGATCTTCAGCAGTTGTTTACAGCATTGTTAAAGTGGATTACACCGGGTAAGCGTGACCTACCGGAAAGTTTTTCTAAGCAGAGAGAGCAATCAGTCGATGAACCAACTATTCCACCCATCAATGGATTGGACATCGGAAATGGATTGTCTCGAATCGGAGGAAACGAAGAGCTCTATCGGAGCTTGCTAGTGAAGTTCACAAGAGATTTTTCCAAATCTAGGGATGAGATTCAGAAAAGCCTGCAAGATGAAGACATGGTTACTGCAGAGCGGATGGCTCATACGGTTAAGGGTGCGGCTGGTAATCTGGGTGCAAAGGACCTGCAGGAGAAGGCAACTGAGTTAGACGAGGCGTTGAAGGCTGAAAACAGCGAAAAGTATGAGCGGTTGCTTGCGGATTTCGATGAGGCGCTCCAGACAGTCGTTTCAGGCATCGAAGAGGCTGGACTCGAGCAACTTGAGACTTCCGTGCAGGCGACTGAAGGGGAGATTAATCCTGTTGAGCTGCTTAGATTACTCAAGGAACTCGAACCGCATCTGAAAAAACGACAGCCGAAGCTTAGCGTTCCGATATTCGATGAACTCGCTCGATACATCATGCCCGATAATTACATAGAAGACATCGATTCATTAGGAAAGCTGGTGAAGCGATACAAGTTCAAGGAGGCACAGGAAATCCTCGGTGATCTTATTGGCAGAATATCATAGAAAATCCTGCAGGCGCGATGCGCCGGTAATTCTTTTTTATTAATACATAGGAACATACCCTTTTCACGGGAGCACTGAATAGTGAAACTAAGATTGTATGGACATATAATCAAAATCCGCTTTGTATCTAGTCTGGAATACAGAACAGAATTGATTTACGAAATCCTTACCAGTTTTGCTTTGATTCTTTGTGTCTCGTATTTATGGAGAGCTCTCTACGGAAATAATCAAGGTGTTTATGTCATATCTTTGGACCAAATGCTGATTTTCATGGTAATCGCCCAACTTTTAAATCTATTATTGTTTTCAGATCTTCCGGAGCAGATAAACGACAAAATATATACCGGGAGCATCAGCATTGATTTGATCCGGCCTTTTCACCTTTGGGCCGCGTGGGTTGCCGAAGACATCGGTACGGCCATTAGCCGGGTTATTATAAAGGGTATTCCTCTTTTGTTGTTTGCGTCTCTGATAATCGCGGTTCCAAAACCGGCGAATGTTACATATTTCCTGCTATTTTCGGTAAGTACGGTGCTCAGTTATGTGTTGATGACCTGTATAAGTTACATGGTCGGGCTTACTTCGATTTGGTATATGGATTTTGGTAATTTTGGAGCGGTTGCGAGATCTATTATTGTCTTTCTGTCTGGCAGCATTATCCCTATATGGTTTTTCCCGGATTGGTTTCAGGAAATTTCTTCATACCTTCCGTTCATTTATATATATCAGTTCCCCATAGGGATTTATATCGGAAAATTTTCCGGGCAAGAAATCCTTGCCGGATTACTCACGCAATTTTTCTGGATAATTTGCGGGTTGATCGGATCAGTACTTTTGTGGCGGGCGGTCAAAAACAAGATCGTGATTCAAGGCGGCTAATTGTGCTTAAGACACTTAAAAGACATTTGCGGGTAAATCTATTTTATACAAAGTTGTCTCTCATTCGATTCGTAGAGTATCCTGTTTATCTTCAGAATATTTTTCTCACAAACCTTATTAACGCGATAACTGGTTTTTTTGTTATCCGGATGATGTTCTCGAGTTTTCAAGGGATCAATGGATGGGGAGTACCGCATATTTCATTTTTATATAGTTTTAACTTGATGACCCACGGTATTGTGCTGGTTTTAGCTCAGCCAATCTGGTACATGGGGAGGCTGATCCTGCGCGGATATTTCGATCTTCTTTTAATTCGCCCGCTTAACACTCTTTTTTTGCATGTATCCCGCGGAATAAACTACATGGATATTGCCAATCCTATCTGCGCGGCCATTATGATGGCCTATAGCCTTGGAGAACTAAACTTTACGGCGTCTCCGGCAAACGTAACCATCCTTATCCTGCTTGTTTTCTTGTGCAGTATGATTCGAGCATCCCTCTATTTAATAACCTCAACTACCTGCTTTTGGTGGCGTAATCGAGAGTCGTTGAAGGGATTACTGGCAACTCTTATGAGCGGCGTGGGGACTTATCCCTTGACAGTTTACCCTTCGGTTATCCGGTTCATTTTTACCTGCATTGTGCCTGTTGGGTTTGTCGCATTCTACCCGGCCTCAATGTTTCTTGGGATAGATAACGGCTTTTTCCTTCAGCAGAACATTCCGATAATTTTGATTGTTTTGACTGTAGTATT